>JBAXHR010000024.1:0-10078 GCA_037138835.1 Candidatus Moraniibacteriota bacterium
ATATGCATTTTTAGATAAAAACAAAAACAAAAATTTTAGATTTGGATACATTTGTAATATACGGCCAAAAATTATAATTATATAAATATATTTAAATGCTTATTATAATGCAAATGCCTGATGAAGTTGGAAAATATATTCAGGATTTTTTTCGAGCCATTTTGAGATATCCGTACGACTGAAACCATAATGGAAACCAAACTGTCCATCCCAGTGATAATTTTCAGTGCTCTCCTCTTCAAAACTAAACTGCTTTGCCAATACAACTGGTGCAAATTTGACGCCACTTTTTTCCAACAACTGCCGATAATAAACACAAATTGCTGTGTCTTCTGGGTGATAGCGTTGCAAAACATCTTCTCGAAAAAGTTTCGCACAAAGCGAGAGTAATTTCTTGCTTCGCAAACTAAAACCTCCATTGCCAACCACGAATTGACCCAACAATTTGGCAGGAAAATCAAAATCCTTAACCGCCCAATCACCCACCAACCAAGGTGCACCGATATAATCGTATTTCAAAAATTCAGCTGACCACGCCTCAGGGTTCAGAATAAACCCATCATATTGCACAATCAAGACATGCTCAGTGTCAACATACTTATCCAATTCAGAAATCACAAATTTGGAATATTCCTCAATGGACTTGATTGGCTCAATTTTAACAACATCTTTTCGCTCAGAATCAATTGAAGTCAAAATTTTAACCTCCGCAAATTCAAATTCTTGCTGGCAAATATCCATAGTCAAAACCAATCGATCCAAATCAACACAATCAATTCCCAAAAGCGTAACCGTTTCTAATTTTCTTTTCATATTTTCTTTAAAACATTTTTTTAGCCTCCTCCAAAAAACACAAATCCCTAATTACGATAAACTTTCCATTATAATTACTCCCACTTCCATAAATGGATATATGGAATTGAAATATTTTAACGCTTTTAATTTAACAGCTCCCATAGTGATTTTATTTGAAAATCATAATTTTCGCTTGAACTTTTCCCACCCTCGTTATTAAGCCAAACTGTTTTAAAACCTAACTTTTTGGCGGGCAAAATTCCACGTTGAATATTGTCGTCAATAAACATAGATTTTTCTGCAACTGCCCCACAATCAACCAATACTTTCTTGAAAAATTCAGGATCGGGTTTATGCAAATTATATTCATTTGATATCCCTAATGAAGAAAAATATTCTATAATTTTTGCATCTTCAAGCATCTGACGAATAAACACTGGCTGATTGGCAATTATTCCAAGCTTGAAAGATTGCGATAATTTTTGCAATACTTCCTTTGCTTCTTTTTTGACAACATTTCTTTGTTCATGTGGTGGCCATTTTTTCCTTTCTTCTTTCAGTTTTTCTAGCGCTTCTTCAACGAAGCTTTCATTTTTCAAAAAAATTGAAAAAATATTTTTGTCCAAATCTCCTTTCATGCGACTAGCTTCACCCCTCCATTTCTCCTCCAGGTCTATGGCTGCAATACTCACACCGAAACTTTTGATTATTTTCAAATCCGCTTCCTTGCGAATTTTCATCGCCAATGATTCATCAATCAAAACCCCGCCAAGATCAAAGAATATCCATTCAATTTTACCAAAATCTATTTTATGCATAATTTATTTTTCAACTTTAAATTTTTTACCTTATATAGTTGTATGGTAAAAATCAAAAATTTGCAATTACAATTCAAAAAACTTCCTGCCCCTATCCGCGGAATTTCGCACCCCGCCAGAATTTAGGATGTATTTGGTCATAAAATTATTTTATTTTTTATTTCTTATTCTTCTTGCTTTTCACACTTGCCAAGGCTCGCAAGGCGACTTCGTCGAAATCAATATCCCTAGCGGCTTCAATTTTCTTATACTCATCAAAATTCTTTTCGACAATTTCTACCGCCAATTCATGGGAAATTTTTCCAGCATCTTGCAAAATATTTCTATTGTTGATTTGCAAAAAACCATGGAGTTTTTCAATCCAATCTTTCATATACATTGGCACTCTTTGCATTGCCTGACCTTCCGCAAAAACAAGATATTGCTCCACCAAATTATTCAAAGCAGAGAGCTCGGGGTTTGTCAAATAATTTTTAGCAATCACCGCTTCTTCTTTTGTTGGCCGACTGCCTCGAAAATTTGTCAGCCCAGCATTTTTCTTTTTTCCGTCTGATCGCTCAGCAATTATTTCTGCCGCCGTACTCCCTGTGATTGCATAATGTACTTTATTTTGCACAGTTTTGAAAAACAAAATACTCCGCTCATCAGTTGGGTCATAGTCAACACTGGTAGCATAAATGCCTGTAATTTTGCGGTAAAATCTTTTTTCACTCGTGCGAATATCAGAAAAACGACGAGCCAAATCTTCAAAATAATCAAAGGGCAAATCGGGATTTTTCAAGCGTTCATCGTCAAGCACAAACCCTTTGACAATATATTCCGACAAGCGAGCCGTCGCCCACTGGCGAAAAGCTGTCGCAATACCGCTCTTCACTCGATAACCAACGGAGATGATTAAATCCAAATTGTAATACTCCAAATCCCGAGAAACCTCTCTATTTCCCTCTTTTCGAACTGTTAAATATTCCTTAACAGTTGCATTTTGTGCTAATTCACCTTCTTCAAAAATATTTTTTACATGGATACTAATATTATTCTTGGTGGTTTGAAAAAGTTCAGCCAAAGCATTCTGAGTCAGCCAAACAGTGTCACCATTAAAACGCACATCAATTTTGGTTTCCCCAGATGGTAACTTATAAATGACTATCTGTGATTTTTGACTATCTTGTTTCATAAAGCTTTCCAACTAATTAAAATTTTTATTGTCCCCAATCAACTAACTCGGTGAATCTTAAATAAAACCCAAACGGGTCGATTACTCTAAAGTCTTTCTTGCCCCATCTTTTCAAAGTTAATGTCTGAGAAATTTCTTTCGAAGTTAACAAATCCACTACCCCACCCCAAAGCTTTTCAATATCTGCAACTGGTATTGTTATCTCAACTGCATATCCCCTTGGGGTTTCAGCTGAAAATTCTGCAAAGTGAGCATGCTTTGAAACTTTTCGCTTATCACCATAAAAGTTAATAAGTGTCCGACCTGCCGGATCTTCTCTTTTTAAAACCATGTAGCCCAAATCACTACCACCACCAGAAGTTGGATCATATGACAGATTTTCAAATCCAAATTGAGCATAAAAATCGCTTGCTCGCTGGAAATCAGGCACATGCAATTCGATTATTAAATTGTTGGAAATTTTATTCATTCTCAAGCCAATAATTTGTTAAAATTTTCTTCTCTTCGCCTTGATAAATTTTCACAACTCTGAAATTTCCCCTGGTTTCATTTTTGATATTGGTATATTCCAAAACTCGCACTTTCGCCACCGCCTCTCTCTTGAAATTCAGCAAATCAATAGGTGTGTCAATTGGGAAGGCTCGATTGCCATGCATGGCAAAGTCACAAACCAAATTTTCTTCCAATTTTTCTTTTGGCTCTGCCTGCAAAGCCCAGTTAAATTTGATTTCAAAACCCATAAATTAATATATTAGTTTGATTAAAAAATTTGTCTCCAAAAAATAGTCACCTACCAAATACTTCCATAAATGGATATATGGAAGTGAAACTATTTATTCTCAAAATCAATCCCGATTTTCCAGACGCCTTTTTCCAGGAAAGCTTCGATGGTTTGTCGTAAGGCCTTGTTGATCAGGTTGGAATGAGAAAGTTTTTTTCGCTTGGCATATTCCGCTAAGGTCACAATTTCTTTGCCTTCAAGATAAGCCAAGCGTTTGTGATAGCTGTTTGTCAAAGCTTTGCTCACAATTTCTTCCATAACCGTTATCTCATTGTTGAAATCAAACTCCCTGAAAGCTGCATAATATTTTTGGCGGTCGATGAATTTGATATTGATTGGCACAAAGCCTTCGCGAATCAAAAGATAGTTGTTGATGGCTCTGCCGATGCGACCATTGCCATCACAAAAAGGATGCGTGTGCTCAAAAGTCAAATGAAGCTTGGCAATTCGCTTGGCAATATTTTCGTGACTTTCGGCGTTATAGGTCACCAACATTTTTTTCAGGCGACCCAAAGCCTCCTGTGGTGCAGGTGCGATGTGACTGCCAACGCGCACAAATTCATTATCTCGTCTAAATCTGCCCGCAATCTCATCGCGGATGTTGGAAATCAACATTTTATGCAAGAGCAACATCACTTCCAAGGAAAGCTCCTGCTCTTTGGCGCGCTTGTCGATATAGGAAACAACTTGCGCCAAATTTTTGGCTTCAAAAATTTCTCGCTCGGAGATATAGCGATCCAAATCAATTTGCAAAAGAATCTTTTCAGTCTCCTCAAGACTCAAAGTGCTATTTTCAATGGCGTTGGAATTGTAAACTTGTTCAGCAACTTCCGCTTCGGCGATAAGCTGAAGTAGCGCGTCTTTGCCGACGGCTGCTTTGTGATATCTTTCCCGCAAGGAAATTATTTTTTTGTAACTGCTAGTTATTCTTGTCATATACTTCAATTATAGTCCTTTTTCACGATTTTGTCAACAAAACCGTGAAAATGTGTTAAATTTCAGCATCTTTTCACGATTTTGGACGCAAAAGCGTGAAAAATCAAAAAATCAAATAAACACCTTTTTGCGGATAAAGCGTTAATTTTGGCGTAAAATAGTGTATATTAACGCTTTTTTGGGCAAAAGCATGAAAAGAAAAATAAGCGCCAGCTCAAACCAAGCTGTCAGCACTAAGCCAGCGCTAACAACTAAGTTGTTTTAACTTCTTTCTGTAGTTCGAGCAGGATATCCATGGCTAACTCTTTGTTAAAAATTCTCTTCTTGGGATCTTTTCTTTCATTATACTTTTTCGTAAAGTTTTCGTTTAACTTAGCTCGTTGGGAACGCATTTCGTCAATTATTTCCTTCAAGTAAAGCTCCGCTGTTTCTGCCTTTTCCTGCAATGCATCCTTGGTCAATTTTTTCTCATCAAGCAAGCTCAACATTTCTTTGCTTGCCTTATCAAGTTTTAAGGCTTTCTCGAGTTTCGGCTCTTCTGCAATTCTCACTTCTCTGCCTGCCAAACTCGAAAGCACCTGCTCCAAAGTTAAATCGAGTTTTTCAGTAGCATCTTTCATTTTCATCCACATGTGTCCACGCACATTAAAGCCTTGCTTGAATCTTCCTGGCAAAGTTTCGTCGTTCATTTCTTTTTTGGTATAAAGTACAAAACCATTTTCAGCAGGAGCCCAAATCAAATATCCGCCATAACCCTTTCTGAAGACTTCCAACTGATTGGAATTATTTTCAAAAGGAATTCTGTTAAAATATTTACCCTTATCATAACTTTTTTCCATATCAATCAGAATTTTCCCAAAACGACCGTCCCCCGTGTCGAAATCAAAGCCTGCCTTAATCACTTTCTCGAGACCTTTTTTTCCTTTATTTATTTGATTTTCCATGTGTTTTGAAAGCTTACCGAGAGGCTCATCCTTTCCATTTTGAGGATTTTGATATTTTGTATCTGCCAAGTATTTATCCAGAAGATCATCCCCTGGATCAAAGTTTTCATCCTTGAACAATTCAACAATCTTTCTAGGATCCATTCGATATGCCAAACCATAAAGATTTTTGTGATAACTGTTGTATATTGCCTCTGCCTTGCCGACAGGAAAATCCATATTGTCGCAGCTTGTCACAAAATCAATAAAGCGGTCTAGATATGGCTGCTTTTCCAAGAGTCCAGCCTTGGTCATGGCTTCATAGGCAAATTTGGTCGCCGAGGTTCCTCGTTTTGACTTGACAGGGTCATGATGATCCATAAGTAGCAGGGCGCCTTTCAATTTGGACATAATTCCTTCTGTGTTGCTAGCATCCCCAACAATCCCAAACTCTGGCAGCACATTTCTTTCCAGAGTCTGTGGCTTATCCAAATCAACCTTTGCCCCAGCCAATTTCATCACAAGCAAAAATGACTTGGCATCAAGATCTGGCTTCACATGCACAAAAAGATCCCGCAAAACATCTTTCATTACCTTGATGAAATTTGCTTCACGCTCTGCTTCCGTTTCACCATTTAAAGAGTTGAAATCGAAATCTGTTTTTCTTTCGTCCTTCAAATATTTGTACATATACCAACTCATTGCGCGCAATGGTTCATTAGTTCCATCGTCATCAACATCATAATCACCTTCGATTCCATTGCCAACAACTGGCTCAGTTGACGCTGCAGTCACACTCTCACTGTCAGGACTTGGCTCTGGGGTAGCCGCCCTTCCTGCTCCAATCACACCATTGACTCTTCCTGCAGAAGCTGGCGCTTGAACAACAACGGGTCGAACATTTTCCCTGTCTTTCAATTTTTCCAACGCCTGCCTGCCAATGATGGGAATAACCGCTGGAGCTTCCACATCATAATCAGCTTCAACGGTAGGCGCATTATCCTTTACAATTTCCTTGATACCTGAAATTCCTTCACCAATATGCGTAGCCAAGACATCAACATGTTTGGCCTGTTCAGCGCCTCCTTCTGTCACAGCCACTTCGGCAAATTTTCCCAAAAATTTGGCATGCCCGTCCACATTTTCAAAAGCCATTCCAATTTCACTGTTTGGCGCAATAATAGCATTGCCATGCTCGTCAAAAGGAATTTCCAATACACTGCCCTGGGTATCTCCAGACAAGGATACCAATAATTTCAATTTTCCCTCTTTCAACAAGGCTTGGGGATCCCAATTTTTTCCATGGTGAAAGGAGCCGTTTTTCAACATACTTTTCACATTGAAAACAAAATTTCCATTCGCATCAATTCCAGTGCCATGACTGCCACCCCACCTCAACCGGAGCTCATTTTTGTCAGGTTTGAGCGGGGTATCATTATCTCCCCAATTTCCGCGGTTGATTTTTGAAAAAAGGTTTTCATGATCTTTGACAAAATCTTTCGTGGCAGAAACTGTTGCATCTCTTGAAACGAACCCCGCTGGCTGCGCTCCACTTGACGCTGTGACATCACCCGCAAGATAGTACTGCAAGAAAGCTAGCGCAGTGTAGTGGTGTTTTTGGCCATCAAAATTTTTCAACCCATTGAAAAGCCCTTCGCTCTTGGCGCCAAATAAGGCGTGCGCCTCTTGAGCAACCACCCCAACTCCCAAGCCTACGGCGAGACCTTTCGTGACTGAACCAGCAACCTGTCGGCGCTTCATTTTGTTGAAAGCTTCATCTTTCAAATTTTTCTCTTTCAAAAAATCATTTTTAATTTTAGCCTCACTACAATGATTCAAATATGCATCAAATTCACCCTTATTGCGATAAACAGTTGACCACGAAGCCTGAATATTTTCCTTCAAAAAAATTTTGGCCTTGGCTGCAGTGACATACATTTCTGTTCGCTCTGATTCAATTTTTTTGGAATCAGAAAAAGATATCAGGTCAACTTTTTTCTGTTCTGAAAAAGTCACGCGCGCTTGAATCTCATTCAAGCTGTTCAAAACTTCAGTCAATTTTTGTTCGCTTGGATTGTTTTTCAAAGCCTCCAGTGACCCATTCAACTTTGCGGTAAGTTCTGCTGCACTTTTTGTTTCATACCGATATTTTTCCATTTCCTCTCTCCTTTTGGAATCTTTTTCAATGACTTTTCCTTTTGCCATTTCGCGACCATGTTGAGCTCTTTCATCTTTGAGGCGCTTGTTCTCTCTTGTGCCAGCCACCGCGCCACCAATGCCAGCGCTGAGCCCCATAGCAAAGGGCCCCACCAACTTTGCAGCCCCTCGAGCCACACTCACGGAACCTTTTGCGGTCAACTGATAAAGGATAGCTACCGCGCTTGCCAAGGTGGTTTCATTTACAAATTTTCCAACTGGAGTTTTTTGAATTCCTGCAATAAGCTTATCAACTGCATTATATTGAGCTTCGGTTTCAACGCCAGCCCTCGCTTTTCCCACAACTATCTCGAGCTTTTGATCAAGCTCATTGAGTTTCAAACCATGCTGCATAGCGCTCTTGACTTGCTTGGCTATTTCCAAAAGATTATCCGCAGAAAGCCCAGCGCCTTTTAGTTCAGCAGGATAAAGCGCAGCGAGTTTCTTTTTTTCAAGTTGAAATTGCGTCTCATTTATGCTGCCACCAGCAAAACTCTTAATCAGCGCACTAACACCTGCTTTAAATTCCGCTGCTTCCCCACTGCCACTGCTCAGAACTCTTTTTTCCTCACCTTTGCGAAGAAGATTTTCTGATTCATATTCAGTCTCAAATCTTTTGACAATGGCTGTCATGGCCATTTCATGATCGGCCCTTTCTCCATTTTCTCCAGCATAAAGATTGCCAGATTGTTGAATCTCTCTTCTGACTTTGGCAATTTCTTTTTGATGATAATAATCTTGCGCAAGATTATTTTTCCAAACATTGTTCCAAACTTTTTTCAAAAGTCCCTTGTCTTTTTTCGCCTCTGCATTTGACAACAACAACCTTTCCTCGGCAGCATCTCGAACTTGTTGTTCAATGTCAACATTCGCCAAAACCACTCGAAATTTTTTTTCAGGCTGGTTGGCTATTGGAAGATTTGTATTTTGTTGTGCTTCAAGCGTCATATTATAAATCCAAATAAGTATTTCTAAAATCAAGTAAGGCTTCCGCTATGACCTCATCTAGCTTGGGAATATTTTCCTGACAAAAAACCTGAAGCTCTTCTCCAGTTGCGCTATCCAAAAGTTCATTGAAAAATTCCAACTTTGCTGGTGGCATATGTTGCAAAATTGTCGCGTTAATTCTATCCTCAACCCTCTCGGACAAATCATCCTTCAATTGACTCATCACTTTTTGATCCAAATTCTGAAAATTTTTCTCTTGCATCAAGCGCCCCACAAATTCGCTCACCACTCTTGATTGAGTTGACATATTTTTTGTTTTAATTTTAAAAAAAAATCAAGCAATTTTATTTTTATTCTACCATTTTTTTAAGCTTATATCAAAAATAGGTAATAAAAATAAAATAGCGAAAACATAAAAATAATTTTTGATTTACTTTTTTGCTTTTTATTTCAACATTGCATTAAAAAGATATCCAGTGAAGATAATGCCGACCCCAACCACGCTGGCGAAAATGATGATCAATTTTGTTTTCATTACTTTTTTGAGAATCATAAATTCTGGCAAAGACAGTCCTGTTACCGCCATCAAGAAGGCCAAGCTGGTGCCAATGGCCACGCCTTTCTCAGTCAAAACTCCCACCAAAGGAACGACTCCCGCGGCGTTGGAATAAAGCGGAATCCCAATCAAAACTGCCAACGGCACGCCATACCATTTGTCACTGCCGACATATTGCGCCAGAAAATCTGCCGGCACAAAGCCATGCATCCAAGCGCCAATTCCCACCCCCAAAACCACAAACAGCCAAACTTTGCTCACAATATCAATGGTGTAATCCTGCGCATATTCAATTCGCTCCCGCCAACTCAAGGTTGCCAAATTAATTTGTTTGTCATCGCCACTGGTGGCAATTTCGGTGAGCAAATTTTGCAATTTCATTTTTTCAAGCACGATGCCAGAGAGAGTTGCAATTGCCAGCCCACTGACCACATAGAGCAAAGCAATTTTCCAACCAAACATTCCCAGCAGAAGCACCAAGGCAACTTCATTAATCATGGGCGAAGCTACCAAAAAAGAAAAGGTTGTGCCAAGTGGCACGCCGGCTTGCACAAAACCCAGAAACAGTGGCACAGCGCTACACGAACAAAACGGCGTAATAATCCCCAGCAGGGACGCCAAGATATTGCCCACATATTTTTTTTCGCGCGAAAGGATGTCTCTGATTTTTGCAGGAGGCAAAAAGGAACGCACCAAGGACACAGTGAAAATAATCGCCACCAAGAGCAAAATAATTTTAATGGTGTCGAAAATGAAAAAGTTTACGGCGCTTGCAAGCAAAGTTTCTGCAGTGATGCGAAAAACTGAAAAAGTCAACCAATCAGCAAAAATTTGCACTGGATAAAAAATATTCATAAATATTTTCTTTAACTTGCAATATCAAAAAATTATTCAATTTCATTTTTTAAAGGCAAAAAATCATTTTCATCAAGAATTTTCATCATATAGACT
>JBAXHR010000025.1:0-9728 GCA_037138835.1 Candidatus Moraniibacteriota bacterium
AATTATTGTATTTATCCATAATATTTTGAAAAGTTAATTTTGTGTGGTGCCTAAGGGAGACTTGATGCAACTTTCCTTGACCTGGGTTGGCGATGGCACTGAAGCTGGGTCAGTTGGTGACGCTGAGCCGGGAACACTGGATGATACGAAGCAAGTCTTCACTTTGGTTGAGGTTACTAGCGCAACAGGGATAAAGTGTGGTAAAAATATCGAAACAAAATTTTCAAGCAATAAATATGATCCAATTCTAATTTCAATAGCGCAAGGTGACTGTGACCATCCCAAGGCGAAAATAAGTTTGAGTGATTGGCGGGGTGGGGAGCTTGCTAATTCCATTATTGATACTGTTGACAATAAAACAGGTGAAACAATAATTCCCAGCGAGAATAAGGAAAGTCTTGGCGATGAAATGGCAGGTGCCACAAAAAATGAGGTATTGGGATTTCGAAATTCAATCCTTCTTGGCGGGATTTTCTTCTTGATTGGGCTGTTAATTATTTTTCTAAGGCAAATAAAACAAAGAAAGTGTAAGATTGGTAAAATGGGAAATTTATTATTATTTTTCATTGTTGGTGCTGTTATATTTTTTGGGTTTAATAAATATGTGAGCGCTGCTATGTGTCCATTGAGCGTACAATTAGAGTCTGTAAGTTGGGATGGTGATAGCAAGATTTATGATTCAGCTCCTGGTGTTAATCCTGCAGTTTTCTCGGATTGGGTAGGCGATAATAATGGACCGGGCAGTAATAATTGGAACAGGGAAAGCCGGGAAGATAGGCGTTTTCAGGTTCGCGCAAAACTACTTGATTCAAGTGGAAAACTTTCTTCGGTCGGCATTGCTATGGAATCCTACGGTGCTGATAATGAAAATTATTGGAATGTCCATGATGGTTATGCTGAAAACACCACAAGCGGCGCTACGGTAGGGAATTGGAGTGAGTGGGTGGGCGATAATGATGTGCTGGGTAGAGGTGTAAACAACTGGAATCGAGAAAATAGAGAAGATCATGGCTATATGATTCGCTTAAAATTAACTGATCCTGAAAAAAAGTTAACTCCAGATTCCTGGTTAGCTGTTGATGCAATTACTACGACTTGTGGTAGCAGCTCCTGTTGGGCGAGACAGGTTCGTTATGGATATGTGGATAATTGGACTGGATGGGCAGGAGATTATGATAATTCTTTAAGAGATAAGGATTATAGGTTTAAGATGGGGCTGGCCTTGGATTGTGAGATAGCCTGCCTTTCAACTGGTTGTGCTGCCTCAAACACTATTTGCAATGGCGTTGCCTACAATGATAACTGTGGAAATTCTTGTGGGACTGGGACAATGACTTTAGCTCCAAACCTCCCTATCCCTGAAACCACAATAGGCGACTATTGTTTGAATGTTTCAAAAACAGACGATTGTGGAGTTTCGCATCAAGGAACTGGGGATGATAGTTGGACTCCGAATTGTGCTCATTCTCCCCCTGATATTGCTTGCAATACTAGTAATTGTGGCAGAACGCAACATGAGAAACCCCTTTGCGTTGAAACTCAAAACTGTTTAAGTGATATAGGGGGAACCTTCCTGCGAGCTGAGCGTAGCACAAGCACCGTTGAGGAATGTGGAATTGCAAGTTCTTGCACCACCTTGGAAACACTTTGCCCAGGCTGCACCATGAAAATCAAAAGTCAAGGCTGGATGGAAGTGGCGCCGTAAAAATCATTTAATCATCTAAACATTTAAGCATCTAAGCATTCAAAAATTCAAACATTCAATCATTTGAATATTTAAACATCTAAACATTCAATCATCTAAGTATTTAAACAAGGGGGAAGGCCTTCCTTGTTTTTTTGTGTGTTTTTAGTTAAATTTGTATTTTTTGGATATTTTTTTGTTTCAATGTTTACATGACTAAAAGACTAGTATATTTGGATATTTAGCTCTTTAAATAGTTAGCCCACGGTGTGTTTTTGTTTAAATATTTTCATGTTTGCATGATCAGATGACTAGTGCAT
Organism: Candidatus Moraniibacteriota bacterium; assembly: GCA_037138835.1. Classification (GTDB taxonomy): domain Bacteria; phylum Patescibacteriota; class Minisyncoccia; order Moranbacterales; family GWC2-37-73; genus CAIPMZ01. Next base: position 2,005 of record JBAXHR010000025.1, read on the forward strand.
CTAACGGCTAACTGTTTAAATGATTATATGTTTACATGTTTAAATGCTCATATGATTGTATGAATCTGCCCTGTGGATAACTGGAAAAAATGGCTCAACCAAGCAAGCTTGGCAAATATTTGACTTGTGGTATAATGAACTGGCGATACACAAGATATAGTATAAAAGACCAAAATTTGCCAAAAAGTCAAGTTTTGGGTGGGAATGAAAAAAGAAAGTTGTCAAGCCCCAAAAAACACTGTTAAATTGCCACATTGTTATATTGCTAAAATCAGAAAGTCATAACAAAACAATTTAACAATTTAACAATTTAACAATTTAACAGTTTAACAATCTAACAATGTAAATATTATGCTTTGTCCATATTGCACCAATAGTGAAACCAAGGTGATTGATTCGCGCGACACCAACGATGGGAAAGCGATTCGCAGGCGTCGGGAATGTGAAAAGTGCCAGGCGCGGTTTAGCACCTATGAAGAAATTGAAATTATGCGCCTGACGGTGGTCAAGCGCGATGGCAGTCGGCAGGAATATGATCGCAAAAAAATTGAAATCGGTTTGCGCAAAGCTTTGGAAAAAAGGCCAGTTAGTGAAGACAAAATCAACAAAGCTATCGGCGACATTGAATATGAAATCCAAGCCAGGGAAAGCAATGAAATTTCCAGCAAGGAAATTGGCAAAATGATTTTGGAGAAACTGAAGGAAATTGATGATGTAGCTTACTTGCGTTTCGCTAGTGTCTACAAATCCTTCAAATCAGCAGACAGTTTCCGCAAAGAGATGGAGAAAATGCAGGAATAGAACATAAAACATGGAACATGGAGCATGAAGTATAGAATATATATAATAAATTTAATTCGTAGGTTAGCAGTTTCCTAAAAAGCTAAGAAGCTAAAGCCTAAAAAGCTAATTTAAATAATTCTCGGGGGAGAAAATCAATATGAAAAAACAAAAGAAAGCAGGGGTCGCAAAAACCAAAAAAGTGGTGTCAAAAAAAGTTGCAAAGGTTGCGGTGCCAATCACAGCCAAAAATCAAATTACCAAGCTGATCAAGCGCAGTGGCAAGGTGGTGAATTTTGATCAGAAAAAGATTGCCTTGGCAGTTGGGAAAGCACTTGCTTCGACAGGTGAAGGCAGTGTGAAAGAGGCTGAAAAAGTTGCGCAAAAAGTGGTGCAATTGCTCAACAGAAATTTCAAGAAAGGCTTCGTGCCAACCATTGAAGAATTGCAAGATATGGTGGAACGGGTGTTGATGATTTTGGACTTTGAAGAAACTGCCAAAGCTTACATTTTGTATCGCGAACAGCATCGCAAAATTCGGGTAGTGAAGGAAGCGATCAGTGAAGCAGTGGATTTGGTGGACAGCTACATCAGCCGCGCAGACTGGCGAGTGAAGGAAAATTCAAACATGGAATTTTCATTGCAAGGACTTAATAATCATATTTTCTCAGTTGTTTCAGGAAAATATTGGATGGAAAAAGTTTATCCAAAAGATATTAGACAAGCGCATGAAGGTGGAGACATTCATATTCATGATTTGCAACTGATTGCGGCCTATTGTTGCGGTTGGGATTTGCATGATTTGTTGGTAAAAGGCTTTGGGGGCGTGCCTGGGAAAATTTCCAGTGCTCCGCCGAAACATTTCCGAGCAGCTTTGGGTCAAGTGGTCAATTTCATCTACACTTTGCAAGGAGAAGCCAACGGCGCGCAAGCTTTTGCAAATTTCGACACTTTGCTAGCTCCCTTTATCCGCTATGACAAATTGAGTTATCCGGAAGTCAAACAAGCGATGCAAGAATTTGTGTTCAATATGAATGTGCCAACGCGGGTTGGTTTTCAAACTCCATTTTCCAACATCACTTTGGATTTGCAGGTCCCGAAGATATACAGAGATCAAGCAATCATCATTGGCGGACAACCTCAGAAGGAAACTTATGGCGAGTTTCAAGCGGAAATGAATATGATCAACAAGGCTTATGCGGAGGTAATGACGGCGGGCGATGCGCAAAATCGAGTTTTCACTTTTCCAATTCCAACTTACAATGTGACCAAGGATTTTGATTGGGAGGACAAGGCGCTGAATCCAATTTGGGAAATGACTGCCAAATACGGCATGCCATATTTTGCAAACTTTGTAAATTCCGATATGAGTCCGGATGATGCGCGCTCAATGTGTTGTCGGCTTCGTTTGGACAATCGCGAGCTTTACAAACGCGGAGGTGGACTTTTTGGAGCCAATCCGATGACGGGTTCCATTGGAGTGGTAACCATCAATTTGCCAAGAGCTGGTTATGAGGCCAAAACCAAGCAAGAATTTCTCAAGCGCGTTTATCATTTGATGGATCTTGCCAAGGAGAGTTTGGAAATCAAAAGGGCTTTTGTGGAGAAATTGACCGATGTGGGACTTTATCCTTATTCTCGTTTTTATCTGCAAGATATCAAGAAACGGCGCGGTGCTTATTGGTCAAATCATTTCACTACCATTGGAATTATCGGTATGAATGAAGCTTTGCTCAATTTGTTGGGAGTTGACATCACCACCCCAAAAGGCAACAAATTTGCCGAAGAAGTTTTGGAAAAGATGAGAGCCAGGATGGTGAAATATCAAAAAGAAACTGGCAGTCTTTACAATTTGGAAGCCACTCCTGCTGAAGGCACTACTTATCGCTTGGCGAAATTGGACCAAAAGAAATATCCAGACATTATTTTTGCCAATGGTGAGTCAGTCAAGGAAAAAGGTGGTGAGCCATATTACACCAATTCTTCTCATCTGCCAGTGGGTTTCACAAGTGATATTTTCGAAGCGTTGGACTTGCAGGATAATTTGCAATCAAAATACACTGGGGGCACAGTGCTACATGGTTTCATTGGTGAAAAGATTAATGACATTGAAACCGTCAAGCAATTGGTGCGAAAAATTGCAACGAATTACAAATTGCCATATTTCACTTTCACTCCAACTTTCAGTGTGTGTCCTGTGCATGGATATATTTCTGGCGAAAAACATATTTGTCCGAAGTGTACCATGGAACTGGCCACCCCGAAGTTTGAAAAAGTGAAGTAATAGTAAAATTAGCATTTTTCTGCCATCCTGAGTGAAAAAATGTCATCCTGAACTTGTTTCAGGATCTCGGTTACGGGCAACTTTGTGAAATAAAAAAGACAGATGCTGAAACAAGTTCAGCATGACATGGGTTCGGTTTTCAATCAAACGCCGTAAGGCGATTAACATAATTTAAATCAATAATAAAAAAATTTGCACTTTGCCGAAGCAAAAAAATTCTGCAATTTGCAAAAAAACAAAAATATGAGCAATCACATTTGCCATGACTGCGGTAGCACCTTAACTTGTGGGGAAGAATTTGTGCGCTTTGAGGGAGCTTTGGAAGGAAGCGATGCAATCAAATGCCGACAATGTTTTGACAAGAATCCGGCTTTGAGCAATTTCCAAGCTTGTGATGTTTATTCCCGCGTGGTTGGTTTTCACACACCTGTGCGTCGCTGGAACAATGGAAAGGCTGCGGAATGGAATGATCGCAAGACCTATGAAGTGAACGGTTCTTTCCAGAGTTCATGTTGCGCTAGTTGCTAGTTTGAGAAGATAAGAGAATGTTTTAAGTTAAATTAAAATTGCCTAGCTAGTTCTTGGCAGAGTCCAGGCGCGACGAGGTCGCAGACCAGTTTGGCAAAAAAGATGGCGGGGCGACCTCGATGCAAATCAGGTCGCCCTGAATTTACTCAAGAATTTAACCCAAGAATTTGAAATTTTTAATTTGAAATTTAAAATCAAATCTAAATGTTCAAATGTTTAATTTTTTTAATAATTTAAAATTTGGTCATTGGAAATTCATTTAAAATTTCAAATTTAAAATTAAAAATTTGATAGGCTTAATTTAAAGTGAGCATTTTAAATAAAAAAAGAATTAAATTTAGATATAAAAACATAAGCGTATGAGATTGGGTGGTTTTCAAAAATTAACGCTGATTGATTATCCTGGGAAAATTGCAGCTACGGTTTTCACCGTTGGGTGCAGTTTCCGCTGTGGTTTTTGTCACAATCCAGAATTGGTTTTGCCAGAAAAATTTCCACCTTTGAATAATCTGGAGGAAGAGTTTTTCAAGCATTTGGCCAAACGCAAAGGAAAATTGGAAGGCGTTTGCATTACAGGAGGCGAGCCAACCATTCAGCCGGATCTTATTGTATTTATCAAAAAAATCAGAAAAATGGGTTTTTTGGTAAAGTTTGATTCAAATGGAGGTAATCCAGCGGTGCTGAAAAAAATTCTGGAGGAAAAATTGGTAGATTTCGTGGCAATGGATATTAAAAATAGTCCCCAGCATTACGCTTTGACAATTGGGCTAAAATATGATATAATTAAAATTAGACAAAGTGTGAAATTGATCATGGAAAGTGGCGTTGACTACGAATTTCGCACCACCGTGGTGCCTGGGATTCACACGCCAGCAGATTTTCTTGAAATTGGAAAATGGCTCAAGGGAGCCAAGAGTTATTTTTTGCAAGAATACCGCGAGCGTCAGCTGGTTGATCAAAACTTGAAAAATTTGTCAGCCGGAAAATCCCTTAATTTGGAGCAACTCAAATTAAGTCTAGCTCCTTATTTGGAAAAAGTAGGGATTCGGGAGAATAATTAAAATTTGGCGGTGAGGCGCTAGATGAAAAAAATCAATTTTGGTGCGTAGAAACAAAATAAGGCTCATACGCAATTTATGGTTCCAGCCAAAGACTATCTCTGAATTTTTACGAGCTTGTTTGCTTTGGGGGACTTATGAGCGAGAGCGAGTACCGAGCGATTGGTTATAACTCCTAACCAAGAAGCGTGCCCCAAGAAGCAAACAAGGGAAGTAAAAATTGCTGACTTAGTTTCCTAGAATCCTAATTTGCGTATGACCCCAAAAGAACAAAGAAAAGGAGTGAAAAACTTCTTTTTTTGTGGTAAAATATAGACAAGTTTTAATTTTTATATTTCAAATTTCGTATGTTTGAAAAAATCAAAAAAATTTCCGTGCAAATATTGGTGCTCTTGGTGAATGCTGCCTTAGTGGGCGGAGGAGTTTTCTATCTGAAAAATGAGCAAGCTCAAAAAGAGGCTGAGCAGAAACTGGCTGATGCTCAACCAGAAGCTTCACAAACAGTTCCGGTTGAGGCAATTGACCCAATTGCGGAAAAAGCTCAGCAGTTGCAACAAATTATCCAGAACAATAGTCAGGTGGCAAAAGATAGCACGCTGAAAAACACTGGCCAGGTTACGGTGCAAAAACCAAAAACCATCACCCAGACAATTCCAGGGGCAGTGCAAACTGTCACCGTGCCTGCAACTTCCACGCCAACTCCTGCCAAAACTACCAAAAAAAGTTAAAGACAAAAAAATATGCAAACTGAAAAATTTCGGAAAAAAGAATATGGAATCGGTTTTGTTTTACTTACTATAGTGGGTTTGTTTTTTGGGCAGTTGAAAAAAGATAATATTTTAGTTGCAGGAGATAATTTTTCCTTGGGCTTGGTTGCATTGGCGGAGGATGATGAAGACGAGGATGAAAAAGACGAGGAAGATGGTGAAGATGACGATGATGAAAAATCTTCAACTCAAATCAGCAGTCCAGCTTCGCAATCAACGACAACTGTGAAAAAGGTGATCAAGCTTCCGGATCAAATTGTGACCAAGACAGTGCTGGAGGATGTGGTTTTGCCAGATGGCGACAATGATGGCATCCCTGATGAAAGTGATCCGCATCCAACTGTGCCTGAATATTTGATTGTCAGTGATGCCAACGGCAATGGGATTGATGACCGCTATGATTTTTCACTTTAAATATGGAAAAAACTGATTACAAATGCGAAAAAGTTTCGAGGCAGTTTGAAAAATTTGGCACAGAAATTGATTTTCAGATCGTGGTGGAAAGTCAGGCACAATTTTTGCAGGCGCAAAAGGACTTGGCATTGGCTGAAGAAAAATGCACCGAGATTGAAAAGATTTTCAGTCGTTTCGATCAGGCTAGTGAGCTTTCAAAAATCAATACAAATTTAGGAGTGGAATTTTCAGTCTCACCTTTATTTTTAGAGGTAGCGCAATTGGTGCTGGAGAGTTATGAAAAAACCAATGGTTATTTTGATCCGCGGATTATCGCAGAATTGGAAAATACTGGTTATGGTCAGGATTTTGAAAAAATAAGTTCAGTTGAAATTTCTCAAAACAAAAAGGTTGTTGATTTCGAAAAAAGTTTGAGTGAGGATTTGAAAATTGAGAATGACAAAATTATTTTTCAGGTTAGAATGGATTTTACCGGCATTGTGAAAGGCTTTGCGGTTGACCATGTTGCTGAATTTTTGACCAAGCGTGACTGGCAAAATTTTGTGGTTGATTGTGGGGGAGATATGTTTTTTGCTGGTAAGGACAAAGAAAATAAACCGTGGTATATTGATGTGGAAGGCATCCCAGCTCAGAATTTATTGCTCGAACTGCAAAATTGTGCGATTGCCACTTCGGGCATCGGCAAGCGCAAATGGGAAATTGCAGGCCAGCGCTTTCATCATTTGATCAACCCCAAAAAAATAGGGCAATACAGTTTTGATTTGAAAGCGGTGACAGTGGTGGCGGGTCAGGCTTGGCAAGCAGATGTTTGGGCGAAAACCATTTTTGTGATGGGCAATGAAAGGGCTAGACAATTTACCCAAGCAAATCAACTGGCTTGCGCTTTGCTTGATTATCGCGGTGGCGTGTGGCTTTCAACCGAATTTAAAAAATATTTATATAAAAAAGATGAAGAAAAAAAATAGGTTGCTGATTTTTGGTGTGATGCTGGGTTGTTTTTTGAGTTGGCAAACTGCAAAGGCGCAAGAAAAGCCCAAAGTAGACTACGCCAATCAAATTGTTGTTGATAGTGATTTGGATGGTTTGACTGATCAAGGGGAAAACCAAATTTATCATAGCGATCCCCAACAAATGGATACGGATGGGGATGGTTTCGGCGATGGCGTGGAAGTGCTGGCTGGCAGTGACCCGCTGGATACTAAAGCTTATCCAGGGGCGCCAGCTGTCAGTGAAGCGAAGGTGTCAACCAAAGAAGCGCCCACTGCTTGGTACGCTTCGCGGGCTAGTGGCTTGGTCGCTTTTCTTTTGTTATATATCTCAATTTTTTTGGGGCTAACCTTGCGAATTCCACTGCTACGCAAAATATTTGCACCGCTCTATGCAATGCAAATTCATTGTTGGCTTTCGGTGCAGGCTTTGCTTTTTGCTTTTTTTCACGCGGCAGTTTTGCTTTTTGACAAATGGCTCGGGTTTAAATTGGTGGATTTGTTTGTGCCATTCGCAGCCGAGTATCAGCCAAATTTGACGGCGCTGGGCGTGCTGGGATTTTATCTGATGCTTATTTTGGTGGTGACTTCTTATGCTCGCAAATTGATGTCGCAAAAAATTTGGCGCGCGGTGCATTTCACCAATTTGGTGCTTTATGCGATTGTTTTTGTGCACGCTTTATATTTGGGCACCGATTTGAAAGTGCAACTTTTCCGCGATATTTTCCTTTGGGCAAATGCTGGCTTGGTCTTTTTGATGTTGGTGAATTTGGAGCTTCGCATTTTCGAAAATATCTCGCGCAAAAAGAAAGAAACTTCTTTTGCTAGTGGAGGAGTTGATATCATTAAATAATGCCAAATTAACTAAATCAATGTTGGCCTGGTGGAGGCTCGACCTCCATTATGG
>JBAXHR010000026.1:0-9726 GCA_037138835.1 Candidatus Moraniibacteriota bacterium
ATTGAGAGACTTTGTTATTGATTCTGGCTTGTTAGCTGAGTCAGTGATTGAAGAAAATTTTCAACAAGCCACAACGGAAAATAAAAAATTCGGAGATTTGTTGATGGAAAAAAAATTAATCAGCGAGATTGATCTGAAAAAATTGTATTCTTATATCCTGGGAGTGCCTTTTGTAAATTTGGAAAAAGAAGTGGTGGATAGTGAAATTTTGCATATCATTCCTGAACCTATTGCAAAAAAATATGGGATTGTGGCTTTTGAAAGGGCTGGAAATGATTTGAAAGTTGCCATGAAAAATCCTGAAGATTTGCAGACCATTGATTTTATCAAGAAAAAAACTGGACTTAAGATTATTCCTTGCTTGACTAGTGAGGACAATATCAGGATAGTTTTAAAACAATATGAAAAAAGTCTCAAAGCTGAATTTGGAGATATTATAAGTAAAGACGCTGAGGATGTTGCGAATGATGCTGAGGATGATTTGGAAAAGATTGCGCAGGATTTGCCAATTGTGCGAATTGTTGACACGCTAATTAAGCATGCAATTTTGCAATCAGCTAGTGATATTCACGTTGAGCCAGCTGAAAAAGAAGTACGAGTCAGGTATCGCATTGACGGTATTTTGCACGATGCGATGACATTGCCAAAACAAGTGATGGGTGGCCTGATTGCACGCATCAAGGTCTTGTCTAGTTTAAAATTGGATGAACATCGTTTGCCACAGGACGGTCGCTTTAAGATTGAGAAAGACGGTTACAAAATTTCTTTTCGAGTTAGTATTTTGCCAGTTTTTGAAGGGGAAAAAATCGTAATGCGTTTGCTAGATGAAACTGCTAAAGGTTTGACCTTGGAAAAAATGGGACTTTTTGGGGAAGCCTTGGAAAAAGTGCATCAACATATCAAGCGACCAAACGGCATGATTTTGGTGACGGGGCCGACAGGAAGTGGAAAAACCACCACGCTTTACACGGTAATGGATATTCTGAATACACCTGAAGTGAATATTAGTACCGTGGAAGATCCAGTGGAATATCGCATGCCGAGAATCAATCAGACTCAAATCAACCCGAAAATAGGGATGACTTTTGCAGCGGCGCTTCGAAGTCTTTTGCGTCAAGATCCGGATATTATTATGGTAGGTGAAATTCGAGATGGCGAGACAATGCAAATTGCGATTGAAGCTGCCATGACTGGCCACTTGGTGCTTTCGACACTGCACACCAACAGTGCCGCAGGAACCTTGCCACGGCTTTTGGATATGGGCGCCGAAGCTTTTTTGGTGGCTTCAACTGTCAATGTGGTTATTGCTCAGCGTTTGGTGCGTAAGCTATGCAATGAGTGTAGGGCACCATATACACTTAATGATAAGGAGATTAAAAGCTTACAAGCTGGTTTCGACATGGCCGAAATTTTGGAAATTCTTAAAAGCGTGCCTCAATTGAAAGGCATTGTTGATAAAAAAAGTACCTGGAAGAGTATTCAGTTTTATAAAGCTAAAGGGTGTGATAAATGTGAAAGTGAAGGGTATCATGGGCGACAAGGCATCTACGAAGTGCTGGTAATTGATGAAAAAATTGGCAAATTGATCACTGCCAATGCTACTTCGGATGAAATAGAGGCAGCTGCGAGAAAAGATGGGATGCAAAAAATGTATGAAGATGGTTTTGTGAAAGCAGCCATGGGCATAACTTCTATTGAAGAAATTTTAAGAGTAACCAAGGAATAATACCAAACCAAATAAATAACTGGTGGTTACAAGGAGGTCGAGCCTCCCTAATGGAGGCTCAACCTCCAACGCCTAGCTACCATTAATTAAGTTGATTTCGTATAAGTATTGAGCTTTTTAGGGTTTAGCTACTTTGTTAGCTTTTAGGAGATAACAAATTTTCTGAGCTAAAATCTAAAATTTAATTTATGCCAAAATATAATTATACAGCCAAAAGTTATAGCGGGGAAACCAAGGGTGGAGAAATTGTTGCTCACAATGAAAAAGCATTGGCACAGCAATTGCGATCCGATGGCTTTTTAGTTACCTCTATTTTAGTAGTTAATGAAAATCATAATGAAGATGGAATTCAGGTTAAATTTTTGGACAGATTTAACAGGGTTCCATTGAAAGAGAAAATGGTTTTTGCCAGAAACTTGAGCGTGATGATTAGTTCGGGCTTGACAGTTTCTCGCGCAGTGAGCAATTTGGCATTGCAAGTTGAACATAAAGGTTTCAAGAAAATTCTGAATGATATTTTTGAAGAAATGCAAGGAGGTAAAACTCTCAGTGAGGGTTTTGCCAAGTATCCAGGGGTGTTTGGTGATCTTTTTATCAATATGGTAAAGGTGGGGGAGCTTGCAGGAAACCTTGATGAAGTGCTTAAGATTGTTTCAGTGCAACTGGAAAAAGAGCATAATCTGAAAGGAAAAGTGCAAGGTGCAATGATTTATCCTGCAGTTATTATGACGGTTATGTTGGCAATTGGAGTTTTGATGTTAACTTATGTACTTCCGCAGATGATGGGCGTATTTAAAGATATGAATGTTAAATTGCCACCGATGACTCAATTGTTGGTTGATGCTAGTGATTTAATGAGAAGCAATGGGCTGATGGTGGGGGTGTGCTTTGCTGGTTTGGTGGTTTTTTTGAATTTTTTTCTGCGCTTAGAAGTCGGCAAAAAAACCCTCAGTTATTTTACGGTGCATGTCCCAGTTTTTAGTCCAATCGTAAAGCAAGTGAATTGCGCTCGTTTTGCCAGAATCTATAGTTCACTTTTGAAAAGTGGAATTAGCTCAGTTGAGGCCTTGAAAATTATCTCCAACACCCTCTCAAATTATTTCTACAGAAAAGTTTTGCTTGATGGCGCGGAAGAAATTCAAAAAGGAGTTTCCTTGAGCACAATTTTGGCGAAACGAGGCGATATTTTTCCAATACTGGTTTCTCAGATTGTACAAGTGGGCGAGGAAACTGGAAAAACAGAAGTGGTTTTGCTTCAATTGGCAGAATTTTATGAGGAAGAAGTCGATCAGGTTACCAAAAATATGTCAGCTATTATTGAGCCAATCTTGATGGTGGTGATTGGTATCGGTGTTGGTTTTTTTGCAGTTGCAATGCTCTTGCCAATGTATAGCTTGATGGATAATATCAAGTAAGCACTCAAACATTTAAACATTTAAACAATTAGGTGAGAAGTTTAAAATAAGTTTGCGGCAAAGATAGTTTTTAGATTTATGTTTTTACAAAAAATGCTAAAAAATAAAAAAAATGGCTTTACCTTGATTGAAATGATGGTCTTCTTGTTTATTTTTGTGGTTTCTGTGTTAACTTTTTACAAAGTATTTACGGTCGGAACTTTCGCGATGGCTGATGCTCGAAGCCGGACTGGCGGGGTGCAACTTGCCAACGAGCGAATTGAGATTATTCACAATCTCAAATATGAAGATATTGGAACGGTCGGCGGAGTCGTTGCAGGAGATTTGCTTCAAAATGAAACAGTTGTTCGCTCCGGTAGAACCTACTATGCGCATACTTCTGTGATGTATTTGGATGATGCTTTTGATGGCACAGCTCTCGCTGGCACGGATACTCGGTCTTCTGATTATAAACAAGTCAAAGTGATTGTTTATTGGGAAAATGGCAATCTTGCAAAATCAACAACCGCAGTGGCACATATTTCTCCGCCTGGTTTAGAAGCCATTTACACAGGTGGAATTCTTTCTTTGAATGTAATTGATAGTGCAGGCATTGGCGTTCCTTCGGCTAGTATTAGAATTATCAATAATGATATTTCTCCAGTTGTGGACACTACTCACACAACCAACTCCAGCGGTAACCTCTTCTTGGCAGGGGCCAAGCCAGCTGGGCAAACTTATAAGCTTCAGGTTTCGAAAAGTGGTTATTTCGCAGTGCAAACCCTTGCTCCTTTTCCGACGAGCTCTTTTAATCCAATTGATATTCATAGTAATGTCGTGGTGGCGACTATTAATCAAAAAACAATTATTTTGGATAAACTTGCAAACCTGAACATTTTTACCAAGACGCCTGCAGGAGAAGTGGTTCCCAGCATTGATTTTGCACTGGAAGGCGGCAGAAGAATTGGCGATACCGTGGCAATTCCTTCAATGCCAGTTTGGTCCTTGACGCAAGCAAATTATAATTCAGCAACTACGGGTAGGGTGGAATTTTTGAATGTAAGTCCTGGTTCCTATTTTCTTGATTACCTAATTAGCGCTCAAAATAACAATTATCAATTTTTGTATTTTGATGTGGCTGGGGCTGAAGCGGATATGTTTGATTTAGCTCCAGGCACAACCTTAAATGCTACTGCTATTGTAGCTGACAAAGCAGTTCAATCCTTAGTAGTTACGGTGCTTAATGATGCAGACAGTGTCCCAATTGTGGGGGCCAGCGTACAATTGAAAAATGCGGATGAATCATACAAAGTGACTTTGATAACTAATAAATTTGGAAAGGTTTATTTCCCAGATAGCAGTGCTAGTTTGCTGGGCGGTGCCTACAGATTGAATGTTACAGCGAGTGGCTTTGAAGATGTTTTAAATAAAGATACAATGGTTAATAAATTAACTTCAGAAAGTGTAATGCTAATAGCTGAATGAGTAAAAATATTTTACTAAAAAATAAAAAAGGGATGACCTTGGTTGAGATGTTGGTGGCCTTGGTTATTTTTGTGCTTGGCATGCTTGGTTTTACGATGCTCGCTTCCAAGAGTTGGAAGATGAATTCTTTCGTGATGGAATCGGGAAATGCTACCAGGAAAGCTACTCAAGCGCTTAATGAAACAGTCAAAAGTCTTCGCAAAGCAAGACAAGCTGATGATGGAAGTTTCCCGATCAAAGCGGTAGCAGAAAATAGTCTGACTGTTTATTTGGATGATGATAACGATGGCAAAGCTGAGCGGGTGCATTATTATTTGGATTCAGCCAATCAACTTTTCAAGAAAGGGGTTACGGAGCCGAGCAATACTGTACCGATAACTTATCCTACTGATGACCAAGTGGTGACAACGGTGGCAAATTATGTGGTTAATGATGCTAGCCGCCCAGTTTTTGAATATTACAATGGGGATTATCCAATTGATACAACCAATAATCCACTAGTCGCACCAACTCCTAGTGAAGTTAAATTGGTCAAAATACATTTTTGGGTCAATATTAAGCCGCTTACGGCACCAGAAAATGTCAATCTGGAATCTTTCGCGGAGTTGAGGAATCTTAATGAAACCAATTAGCATTTTAATTTGTTGATTTTTTATGCATTTACTATGTTAAAAAACAAAAAAGGTTCAGCGGTGGCATATTCGCTGGTGGTTATTGTGATGGTTTCAATTGTGCTTTCCTCTGTGGTTCAATTTGTGGCCAATCAAAATAAAGTTGCTTATCAAGAACAAAGCAAAGCGCAGGCTTTTCAAATTGCAGAGGCTGGGGTTAATTTTTATCGTTGGTATTTGGCGCATCAAACTGATGGAAAAAATTCTACCCAGGTGCGTGATTTTTGGCAGAGCACGAGCCCCGCACCCTATGGAACTGATCCCGAACACCCATTTGAAAAAGAATTCGTAGATGCAGAAGGCAGTGCAATTGGAAAATTTCGTATTTCAGTTGAGAAGCCAGTGCCTAGTTCTACAATTGTCAATGCGACAGTAATCGGTTGGACTTATAAATATGAAAATCTCAAAAAAACCATCAAGGTTCGCTTTCGAAGACCTTCTTGGAGTGAAGACGCGGTGCTGATTGATGAATTTACAAAATTCGGCAATGGTTGGGATGTGAGAGGGAAAATCATGAGTAATGTGGGTGTGCATTTCGATGGGGTGGCGCACAATACGATTTATGCTGGACTGGCAACTTATTATGATTCAGATTCCGATGTAAGAGCCAATAAGCCAGGAGTTTGGACGGTGTGGCCAAATGAATACAACACTAGCGCGGCTAGTGAGGTTTTCTTGGGTGGCAAGCAATTTCCTTATGCACAGAAAGATTTTTCTGGCGTAACTACAGATTTAACTATGATGAAAGATATTTCCATGGCTCCAGGTGGCGCTACGGTTAATGGTTGCACGGCAGGTGGCTGTCATTTCACGATTCCTAGCGGTAACGAGGGAAAGCATATTATTTTGAAGTCAAATGGAACCTTTGATATTAAAACGGTTAAAACAAAGAAAGGAGGAGCGAATTACAACGCAATTAACACTGAAAGTTCCGCCACTAACTATCCAATTCCAACGGAGGGAGTTATTTTTGTTGATGGAGATACTTGGGTAGAGGGAATTATTAATAATAAAAGAGTGACTATTGTGGCTGCATTTATCCCCGCTACCGCAACTGATGCCAATATTATGATAGGCACTGGACACCTGCGCTATTCTAATTTTGATGGTCGCGATGTTGTTGGTTTAATTGCCCAAGGTGATATTGAAACCTTGCATAATGGCCTAAATAACCTGGTGATTAATGCGGCGCTGCTGGCTCAAAATGGGATGGTGGGGCAAAATGATCGCAATCCAGATTGTTGCAGTGCAGTCTGCGCTGGGCTCAAAAGCAATGTGACATTTTATGGTTCAATTGCTTCAAAGCATCGCTTGGTGATTCTTTTGGGCAGGTACAAATGCGATAGTTATCCTTATTATGGTTATTTGAACCGAGCGGTTCAATATGACAATAATTTGCTCAACTCACCGCCACCTTATTTTCCAACAGGCACGCAATACGCTGTTGATCAATGGGAAGAGCAATAGAAAAAATGGCATTATGAAATATGCGTAAAATAGTGTAAAATATAAAAAGGAGTAAAAATAAAAATGCAAAAATAAAAAATGAGTTTTTGGAATAAAAAAATTCTTAGTAATTCTGGGAGTATCTTCGGGCTTGATTTGAGCGATCTTTCAATCAAGCTAATTAAGCTTGAACGGATGGGTTCAGAAGACGATATCACCAGCTATGGCTCGGTAGCTTTACCTATCGGGGCAATTAGCGATGGAGAAATAAAAAAACAAGATCAGGTGGTCGCTGCAATAAAAAAATTGTTAGAAAGTTCGCGACCTAAAAAAGTTAAAACGAAGAAAGTTATTTGTTCCTTGCCAGAAACCAAGGCATTTTTGCGTATTATTAGTATTCCGAAAATGAATGAAAGTGAGATTGTGGAAGCGGTCAAATGGGAAATGGAAGCAAATATCCCCTTGCCCTTGGAGCAAGTTTATTATGATTGGCAACAAGTGACAGAAGCATTGACAGCTGAAAAGGACAAACTTAGTCTTTTGGTCGTGGCAGTTTCGCGCAAAACCGTGGATGCGGTTATCGCCGTGGTTGAAGCTACAGGTTTGGAAGTGGTTGGTTTAGAGATCGAATCAATTGCTCAAGCGCGCAGTTTGCTTAGCGAAGATGACAGAAAAAAAACTGTCTTGATGGTGGATATCGGCGATAGGCGAACGAGTTTTTCAATCGTCAAAGAAGGTGCTGTATGTTTTACTTCGAGTGTGCCACTTAGTGGGCAGTCTTTGTCAGACAATATCTCCAAGGGTATGGCGATTTCTTTCGAGGAAGCAGAGAAAATAAAATTTGAATATGGCGTTGGATCGGACTTCAAAAACGATGCTTTGTTTGGATTGGTGCGACCAATTTTGGAAAATTTCTCTCAGGAAATTGAGCGCTCGATTGATTTTTATCTTTCTAGTTTGAAATACTCTCAAAATGTGGACAAGATTATCATCTGCGGTGGTGGCGCCAATACCAAAGGGATGGTGCCTTATCTATCGAAAAAAATAGGACGAGAAATTGAAATTGGCAACCCGTGGGCGAATATTAATTTTGGAAAAAGATTGCCAATTATCGAAAAAAATCAATCCATGCAATATTCGACTGCGGTAGGATTAGCTCTAAAAGGACTCCAATATGAAGATTAGTATTGATTTGCTTCCTCAAAATAAAAAAAACAAACTTAAACGCGCCAAATTTTTTCGTGATTTTTTGTGGCAAGAATTTTTACTTATGCTCCCATTGTTGATTTTGGTTGTGATTTTGGCTAATGTTTTTCATCTTCTGACTTTACAAAAAGAAATCAATAAGACAAATTTTGCTCTTCAACAAAGTCAAGATCAATATCAGGAGCTAAGCGGCTATGATGATAATTTTAAAAAAGTAAATGAAAATGCTAGTTTTTTACTAAAAATAAAAAATACTCATTTAAAGTGGATAAATGTATTAAGTCAATTGAGTACCGTAACGCCAGAGGGTGTTGTGGTGGATAGTTTCGCAAGTAAAGAGTTTGGTATTTTTTTGGTGGGCAAAGCTCAATCGCGGGATAAATTGCTTCAATTTAAGGACAACTTGGACGCGAGTGAGTGTTTCGAGAATATCAATGTGCCACTGGCCAATTTAGTGGTGAAGGAAGATGTCGATTTCCAAATAGATCTTAGCGTTAAGCAAGCTTGCTTGAAGGATTAGCGGTAAAGTACTTGATAAATAAAAAAAGAAATGAAAAATTTTTTCAAAAATCAGCAAGGATTGATATGGGTATTGCTTCTTGGTGGTGCAACTTTAGCCCTGGGTTATTTTGCATTTTTTCCTTTACTGCACAAAATTACAGCACTAAAAGATGAAATCGAAGAAAGTAGCATTAGGCAGTACATCAAAAAGCAACGACTGGATGAATTGCCGAAAATAAGAAAGCAAGATGCTGAAATTGGTGAACAAGCTGGAAGAATGGAAACCTTGCTGGACAAGAACAAAGCCGTAGTCTTGATTGAGCGTCTGGAAAAAATTGCGCAAGAGACAAATAACGAAATTTCAATTGCTATTGTGGAAAAAGTTGCCCCGCAGAAAGAATCGGCAAGTAAGAAAAAGGAAAAAGTTGTGAAATTGGTCGACTTTTTGCCAAGTAGGGATTATCTGGAATTGCAAATTTCGCTTTCGGGAGAATATGCGGGACTTGTGAAATTTATGCATAGCTTGGAAACATTTGAATATTATTGCGATGTTGAAAGTGTCGATATTACTCATCAAAATGAAGCGACCTCACCTTCTGCAAAAACGCAAGTTATTATTAACAGTGGGGATGTGGTGAACCCTTTTGGCGGTGCTAATCCTAAGCAAGCAGATTCTGACGGTGCAGTTCAAGTAGAAAACAGAAAGATGAATACCATATTGGGAGTATTTTTTTACACTAACAAGCAATAAAAATATGAAATTTAATTTGCTGTCGAACTTTAAGAATTGGAAAATATTAACAAAGTTGGGTATCTTTTGGAAAAAGATTTATCGGTTGTTTTTCTTTTTCTTGTTGACTGCTGGGATTTTGTTTGGTGGTTTTGTTTGGCGTCGAAATTTGCACACTTCAACCTGGAGTCAGCAGCGGATAGAACAATTCAAGGGTACGCAGGAGAATGGAGTTATTTTCAATGAGAGCAATTATCAAAAAGCACTTGAGATGGTCAATCAGCGCAAGGCGGATAACGCCAATATCCCTGAAATAGGTCGAGATTTTTTTCATTGATGCATATTTATTCTTGTTTTTTAGACAACAAAAAAACCGATTTCCATCGGTTTTTTTTCTTTGTGCGCTCTGAGGGATTCGAACCCCCGACCTTCTGGTTCGAAGCCAGACACTCTATCCAGCTGAGCTAAGAGCGCAATCGTTCGAATTTTTGCAAAACTTTCTTGGGCGATCACAGGGAATCGAACCCTGGTTCTCGGTACCACAAACCGATGTCTTAACCGTTAGAC
>JBAXHR010000027.1:0-9702 GCA_037138835.1 Candidatus Moraniibacteriota bacterium
ATTCTAGTATTCCCAAGAGATATTGGAGTGATTTAAAAAGTAAATTCATAAGAGAGGGAAGTGAGGTGTACGAAAAAATCGTACAACTGAAACTCGTTGCATCTGATGGGAAAAAATATGCTACTGATTGTTTTTCAACAGAAGATTTGCTTCGAGTAATTCAATCTGTTCCATCGCCAAAGGCCGAGCCTTTCAAACTTTGGCTTGCCAAAGTGGGTTATGAGCGGATTGAGGAAACTGAAGATCCAGAGCTTGCTTTTGACAGAGCAATGAAAACTTATTTGCAAAAAGGATATTCCAAGCAGTGGGTTAATCAAAGAATTAAAAGTATTGAGGTTCGCAAAGAGTTGACTGATGAATGGGACAGATGTGGTGTGAAAAATAGCAAGGAATATGCTATTTTGACTAATGAACTTACCAAAGCTTGGGCAGATTTGGACATTAGAGATTATAAAAAATTGAAAAATCTCAAAAAAGAAAATTTGCGGGATAATATGACAAATCTTGAGTTGGTTTTGAATATGCTGGCAGAGGCGTCAACTGCTGAAATTTCAAAAGAGAAAAATCCCAAAGATTTATTGGCCAGTAAAATTGTAGCAAGAAAAGGTGGCACAGTTGCCAAAAAAGCAAGAGAGGAAATAGAGAAAAATACTGGCAAAAAAGTTGTTTCTGGCAAAAATTTTAAGGAATTGCAAAATGCTAAAAGAGTGTCGAAATTAATCTAGCCGGAGCATCTGTTAACTCCGATTGACTTGAATATAAAAACCATGGAAAAGAAAGCTTCAAACAAAAATTTGCACAAGGCAAACCGAGCCAAGAATGATGAGTTTTATACTCAGATTGTTGATATTGAAAAAGAACTGAAACATTACAAGGAGCAATTTCGTGGCAAAGTGGTTTATTGCAATTGTGATGATCCGTTTGAGAGCAATTTTTTCAAATATTTTGCTTCCAATTTTAATGCCCTTGGATTGAAAAGACTGATTGCTACTAGCTACAAGCCGTCTCCGATTGCCAACACTCAGCTGGAACTATTTGGCGAAGGCAAAGTTTTAGCCACTCCTAAGGGTCGCCCTAAGGCAACTGCTAACAAATTCATCATCAATGAAGTCGGCGATGTCAATGGTGATGGGGCTTTTGATTTGCGTGATATTGCCGAGCAACTCAAGGCAAACAAAAATAACGAGTGGGCTCCCTTGAAAGGTGATGGAGATTTTAGGAGTGAAGAAAGTCTTGAATTGCTCAAGCAGGCTGACATAATTGTATCAAATCCACCCTTTTCACTTTTTAGGGAATACATTGCCCAACTTGGTGAATACAATAAAAATTTTCTAATTATTGGAAACACAAATTCAATAACCTACAAGGAGATTTTTAAGTTAATAAAAAATGATGAATTGCGTACGGGTTATACTAATTTTAATGTAGGAATGTTTTTTGAAGTTCCTAAAGATTGGGAACGATATCATCATATAAATGAAAACGGTAAAAAAATTGCTCGGGTTTCAACTTCATGTTGGTTTACAAATCTTGAGGTGGAAAAACATAAGCAAGATATTGTTCTTTACAAAAAATATAATCCAGAGAATTACCATAAGTATGACAATTATAATGGCATAGAAGTTTCAAAAGTTCAGGAAATACCAATGGACTACGAGGGTGTTATGGGTGTGCCAATCACTTTTGTTGATAAATATAATCCAAAACAATTTGAAATAATAAAATTTAGAAAAGGAGATGATGAAAAGGACTTGTCTGTAAATGGAAAGTGTCCTTATTTTAGAATTTTAATTAAAAATAAGAAAGTAAAAAGATAACATGAAAAAACACCAGTCCAATAGTGAAATGCTTATTTACGAAGGCGACAATGGAAAGCCTAATATTGAGGTGCGTGTCGAAAATGAAACAGTGTGGCTGAGTCAAGAGCAGATTGCAGAATTGTTTGACAAGGGACGATCAACTATTGCTGAACATATTCAAAATATTTTTAAAGATGGTGAATTGGATGAAGATTCAGTATGTCGGGAATTCCGACGAACCACTTAATATGGCGTAATTATTTTTCTTGGCTTGTGGAAAATTATTTATAATAAAAATTTTTAACCCGTCGAATTCGAGGGGTTTAAGAGTAAATCTGTTGAAAAATTTAATTTTGAATAATAGAATAATATGAAAATTGATTTACACAAAATAACAATTCGCGAGGTGGTTGCTGGCTTTAAGGACAGCGCCGAAGAAGGCGTGGTGGCTTTCGGTGGCAAGCTTGATATTCGTCCAAAATATCAACGCGAATTTGTCTATACTGGCAAACAAAGAGATGCTGTGCTGGAAACAGTCAAAAATGGTTTTCCGCTTAATGTGATGTATTGGGTCAAAACTGACCAAGGAAATTTTGAAGTTATGGATGGACAACAACGCACAATCAGCATTGGGCAATATGTCGATGGCGATTTTTCTCTCAATGATCGTTTTTTTCACAATTTAACCAAAGAAGAACAAAACAAAATTTTGGACTATGAGTTGATGATTTATTTTTGTGAAGGCACAGACAAAGAACGGTTGGATTGGTTCAGGATTATCAACATTGCTGGTGAAAAATTGACTGACCAAGAATTGCGTAATGCGGTTTATACTGGCCCGTGGCTTTCTGATGCCAAGCTGAAATTCAGCAAATCAAATTGTGCAGCCTATCTTATGGCAAATGATGGCGGACAATTAGTTAGTGGTTCTCCAATCAGGCAGGAATATCTGGAAACCGCCCTTGCTTGGATTAATGCTGGCAGAATCGAAGATTATATGGCAAAACATCAGCATGAAAAAAATGCTGAAGAATTGTGGCAATATTTTCAAGCTGTGATTGCTTGGACGCGAAAGACTTTTGAAAATTATCGTCGAGAAATGAGTAGTGTACAATGGGGTGAGCTGTATAATGAATTTAAAGATGCAAAGCTGGATGCTGACAAATTGGAAGCTGAAATCAAAGAGTTGATGCAAGATGAAGATGTGACCAAAAAAGCAGGAATTTATCCATATGTCCTGACTAGACAGGAGAAATATTTGAACATCCGAGCTTTTACAGACAAACAAAAAAGAGAAGTTTTTGAAAAGCAAAAAGGGATTTGCAAAAAATGTAAAAAGCATTTTTCGATTGAAGGAATGGAAGCTGATCACACCACTCCTTGGCACGAAGGCGGAAAAACAATTGCGAAAAATTGCCAAATGCTCTGCAAAAATTGCAACCGAACCAAGTCGGGAAAATAGTATTGGAAGTGACTTAATTATTGGTAAAAATGCGTTGGGAGTTCAACTTCCATAATGGGAGCTGAACTCCCTGAAACTAGCAAAAAATAATATGTGTGGAATCACTGGCAAAATATATTTTGGTAAGGAGCTTGTTACGGAGCAAGCTATGGAGCAAATGAACCAAGCGATTGTTCATCGTGGCCCCGATGATGGCGGGGTCTTCGTGTCGCCTGATGGCAAAGTTGGCCTGGGACACCGTCGGCTTTCCATTATTGATCTTTCACCCCTTGGTCATCAGCCGATGAGCTATCTGGAGCGTTATCAAATTGTTTTCAATGGGGAAATTTACAATTTTCAAGAAAAGCGTGCGATGCTTGAAAAAGAAGGTTATGCGTTTAAATCCAAGTCAGACACGGAAGTGATTTTGGCATTGTATGCCAAATTTGGCAAAGAATGTTTGACGCATTTGCGCGGGATGTTTGCTTTTGCAATTTATGACCAACAGGCGCAAACTATTTTTTGTGCGCGTGATCGCGTCGGTAAAAAGCCTTTCAAATACTATTTGGACGACAAAGTTTTTCTCTTTGCTTCAGAACTCAAAGCTATTCTCACCCAGTCTGACTATCAAAAAGAGCCTGATTATCTGGCAATTCATCATTTTCTGTCTTTGCAATATTGTCCCGCGCCGCTGTCAGGCTTCAAGGGCATTCAAAAACTGGAACCTGCCCATTTTTTGTGGGTGGATCTGAAAACTCAGCAAGTGGAAAAGCAATGTTATTGGAAATTGGATTACAGCAAAAAATTGCAACTGTCGCAAGCACAGTGGGAGCAAAAGATTTTGTCCAAGTTGGAAGAGGCGGTGAAAATTCGGATGATTTCTGATGTGCCTGTTGGGGCCTTTCTTTCGGGTGGCATTGATTCTAGTGCGGTGGTGGCGTTGATGAGCAAATTTAGCAGCAAACCCGTCAAAACTTTCACGATTGGTTTTGAGGAAGAAAAATTCAATGAGTTGGCTTATGCCAAGCAAATTGCCGAGCAATTCAAAACCGAGCACACTGAATTTGTGGTCAAAGTGCAAGCGGTGAAAATTTTGCCACTGCTGGCACATCATTTCGAAGAGCCTTATGCGGATAAAAGCGCCTTGCCAACTTATTATGTGAGTCGCCAGACGCATGATTTTGTGACCGTGGCTCTCAATGGCGATGGTGGCGATGAAAATTTCGCAGGCTATGCGCGACACAGCATTCAAAAATTTGCGCTCTGGTACGGCAATTTTCTTTGGCTGCATCAAGGGTTGGTTTTGCCAGTGGTGCAATTTTTGAGAAATAATTTCAAATTTACTTTTTTGGAGCGGGTTTTTCAATTTGCGCAAACTTTGTCAGAAAATTATGCTTATCGCTATGTGAATTATATTTGCATTTTTTCCAATAGCGCCAAAGAAAAAATTTATAGCGAGCAGTTCAAGCAAAAAATTGGCAAGGCCGATTCTTTTGAAATTGTTTCCAAGCAGTTTAACAAGGCTGGTTCAGGGGATAAACTTGATCAAACCTTGTTTGCCGATTTTATGACTTATCTGCCAGATGACTTGATGGCCAAATCAGACATTGACTCCATGGCGGTTTCGCTGGAAACTCGCAGTCCTTTTTTGGATCACGAATTTTTGGAACTAACGGCGCAAATTCCCAACAAATTCAAAATCAAAGGCTTGAACAATAAAAAATATATCTTGAAAAAAAGTTTGGAGCAACTTATTCCCAAGGAAATTTTGTATCGCAAGAAAATGGGCTTTGGGGTGCCGATTGAAAGTTGGCTACGCGGCGAACTCAGGGAATATGCTTATGAATTGCTATTATCAGAAAAGGCGACCAGTCGCAATATTTTCAAGCGAGAGCAGGTCAAAAAAATGTTAGATGAGCATTGCAACACCAAAATTAGTCACGCGCAAAAACTGTGGTCATTGATTATGCTTGAACATTGGTTTTTGGCTTTTTTTGACGAGACTACTAAATAAAACTAAAAAAATTCCATGCAAATTAATCAGAAAAAAATCTCGCAATTTGTTTTGAAGTTGGTGGTGAGTGCTGTGTTGCTGTATTTACTGATTTTGAAAATCGATTGGGTAAGCGTGGCAACTTATTTAACCAAAATGTCTTGGCCAAAAATTTTGCTTTATCTGGCGGTGTTGCTGGGTGGGATGCTAATTTCGGCTTACAAATGGCAACAATTGGCGAAATTTAAAGGTTTGGAAATTTCCCTTTGGCAATGCTTCCAACTGTATCTGACAGGTTCTTTTATCAACAATTTTTTCCCATCCTTTATTGGGGGAGACACTTATCGCGCTTATCAGCTCGGCAAAGCTTCCAAGCAATTTGCACCTGCAGCTGCCAGTGTGGTGATGGATCGTTTGACAGGTTTGTTGGGAGCGATGATTCTGTCACTTTTTTTTGCCCTGCTTAATTGGCGGGTCATTTTGGCGCATCAAGTACTGCTTTTGATTATGGCTTTGATTGCACTATGTTTATTGGGCGTATTAGTGCTGGGACTGCTTACAAGGTTGCCACTTTGGAAGCATCTGGTAAGACTTATGCCGAAAAAAGTTTTGGAATTTTTGGCAGCTTTGCATGAATATTATGCGCACCGAAAAATATTTGCCAGCGCGATGAGTTTAGCACTGCTTTTCAACTTGGTAGGTTTGGCGCTGCTTAATGGCATCATTTTTTGGGCGCTAGGCATTCAAGTTGGAGTGCTGAATTATCTTTCAGTTATTTTTTTGATTAGCATTGTTTCAGCGATGCCTGTCAGTATCAACAATATCGGGGTACAGGAATGGGGTTATGTCACTTTCTTTGGTTTTTTTGGTGTCAGTGGCGCTGCCGTGATTGCGGTGTCAATCGTGATTCGCATTTTGCAAATGCTTGTCAGCTTCACTGCCTTGCCGATTTATCTGAACAATCGCAAAGCTAATAGCTAACTTGTTGGCTGTCAACGCTTTGGTCGAGTTGAACTCGGCCTTTTAAGGTGTTGGCAGTAGTAGTCTTTAATTGAATGTCTTCAGTGGTTGCGCCAGTAATAGCAACGCAGATTTTTTGAGTGGTGGAGCAGGCCAAATCTTCCAAAAACACTTGGCGTCCATTGGTAACAGCATAAAGAGGGTCATTTTTTGCTTGCACGGTGCTTCGCTTGAGGGAAAAATTGGTCACATTTTTTAAGCTCACACCTGTTCCTGAGGCAAAGTTGCTATTTTCAATCGCAATATTTTTAGCTGGACTATTTTCGAGGGCATCAATATTGATGGCTTGACGCGCTCGCGTGCTAGTGAGGTTAGAAAAGTAGACATTTTGAAAAATTGGCACTCCTGTGTTGCCAGAAGCTTGGTCAGAGCCATAATGCATCGTCATTTGAATGGTGCTGAAGGAAAGCTTGTCCATCTCAATATTTTGAAACCATAAATTGCTGGCTTGCACCTTTTCATTTTCCAGAGCTTTGAGGCGAATGCCATATTGATTGCTAAAAATTTTGCAATTATATGCAAACACATTAAACACGCCACCTGCCATTTCACTGCCAATGGCCACGCCCCCATGACCGTTGCGCATCGTATTGTTGCGAATAATAATATTCTTAGTGGCATAGTTGACCTTCAAACCGTCAGCCGCCTTGCCAGATTTGAGGGCGATGGAATCATCATTAGTGTCAAGCTGTGAATTTTCAATCAGCACATTTTTGCTCGAATCAAGGTCAATGCCATCGTTGTTTTTGCCAGTGGTTAGGATGGAAATGTGGCGGATAATGATATTTTGACTATAAGTGGGATGAATTGTCCACATTGGACCGTTTTCAATGGTAAAATCTTCCAATAAAATGGCGTTGCTGTGCAAAAATTCCACAAAAGCTGGCCTGAGCATTTTCTCTGGCGAGCCAAAAACGCGCTCTTTGATCGGTGTATTATTTGCGCCCATCGCATAAAGCTGATGGGTGACATCCAAATTGTTCAAATCTAACCAAGTGGCGCCGTTGCCCACA
Source organism: Candidatus Moraniibacteriota bacterium (assembly GCA_037138835.1). GTDB lineage: Bacteria > Patescibacteriota > Minisyncoccia > Moranbacterales > GWC2-37-73 > CAIPMZ01. The sequence continues at coordinate 7,267 of JBAXHR010000027.1, forward strand.
AGTTTGCCGTTGCCTGTGATAGCCAGATTTTGTTTACCATTGGCATAAATGAGCGGGGAGTAATTGTAAACATCGATGCCTTCATAGCGTGAAAGCACGACAGGCAGGTAATCATTAGGATCGGCGCTGAATGACAAAATTGCTTTGGCATCCAAATGCAAATCAATATTGTTGTCCAAATGAATGGCGCCTGTTAGCCAAGTGCCAGCAGGGATCAAAACACGACCACCACCATTTTTGGCACAATCCGCAATGGCATTATTGATAGCCTGGGTATTTTTGATTTTTTTGTTGGCAACCGCGCCGTAGTCAATAATATTGCAAACTCGCGCTGGAAAAATTGGTTGCACAATGGCTGGCATCTCGAAAGGCGGGGTGACAGTTTTTTCATTGACAAAGGGGTCAACCGTGAGGGTTTTATAGGGCGAAGGTTTCGTGACTGGTGCAGGTGCAGTCACAGGCGACGGAGTCATAGCAGGTTTGATGGAAATAGTTTTTGGTTGTTGCTGCAAAACAAGCATCAGCAAGAGCAGTAATCCACTGACTATTAGATAAACATGGCCAAGACTCAAGAGTCTTTTTTTGTTTTTTTGCATAAAAAGTAATTTATTGAAATAATTTTTTCCAAGTGAGTAGTTGCGAAACTGTTTGCATTTCGGCAGTCAATTTGGGCGTGCTCTCGGGCTGACTTGTGCCAACAAGAAATTCAATTTTTGGTGTCAGCATATAAACTTTCAAAATTCCAAACTCAGCAGTTGCCAGCACTGAAAATTTGGGGTCAATTTTTTCGGAGGCACTGCTGGCGCGAATGTCAAAATAGTTGGCATTGGCAAAGAGAGTTTTCTCACCAATCGTGTCGCGGTAGTGAATACCGCGTTGATCCAAGAGCGCCCAAAACGCAGGTTCATACTCTGACTTTGAGCTGAGATAAACTTGGAAATGATTAAGCTCGCTTTGCGCTTGGATATAGTCGACAATTTGAATTTGCTGGGCAAGCGTGATGCGGTTGGAATTGGGGAAAATGTCGCCCGTTTCAAGTGCCATGGCTTTGTCTGGCACCGTGCTGGCTTGTTGTAGCTGCGCAAAAATTGGCACAATTTTTTGCAAATTTAAAAAGCACAAACTTGCAACAATAAAGCCAAAAAGTCCCAAACGCACTTTGTTTTTGGCAGGTGCAAGCAGTTGCAGCACAAAACCATAAAGCACGATTGCCAGTGGGGAAATTAACAAGAAAAAACGGGGATACATCCGATAACTTTGGGCAATAGAAAAAATCAAAGCCAAGGAAACTCCAAACCACAGCAGTGTCAGCAGCAAAAAATTCCAACGCTCAGGATTTTTTTCTGTGTATAGCTTAAAGCCCAATAGTCCAAAACTTGCAAAAAACAAAACCAGTGCCAGCACCTTCCAACCCAAATTTTCGCGACAAGTTTTGCATTCAAAGCCATAGCCTTTCAATTTCACTCCGTTGATTTGATCATTGGCCGTGTTGATGAAGAAAAATTCAGCCGCGCTGTATTGCACTGTTTGCGCCATAGTTTGCCCCGCAAAAATGTCGCTTGGCTTGGTTTTGGCAAATTTTTCTTTCAAGTAACTATAATTTTCTTTGTGATTTTTCACATCATTGAGAATGACAGGGGTGTAGAACAGAAAAACAATCCCCAAGCCAGCCAGCCAAATTTTCCAAGGAAAACGCGGTCGCTTGATGGCCACAAACGCCACCGCAATAAGTGGTGCGGCAAAAAGAGAATTGAAATGAATTTGCGAAGTGACTGTCACCGAAGCTACTGCCGCCAAGAACCAACGCGCCGGATGTTTTTCGTTGGGCGAAACGCTTTGCAAAAGTGCAAAAAAAGAAAGCAACATCAAAAAAGGCAATACATTCGGGCTCCAAGAAAAGCGCCCGTACCCAACCATATAAAGAGAAGTGGCAAAAATTGCCAACAACCCTAATGCTTCTGCGCGCGCAAAATAGCGACGACAGAAAAGATAAAACAGGGGCATCGCCGCAATGGAAAGTAGCAGTACAGTCATCGCGTGTCCTGCGGGCGTGTTGCCAAAAAGCACCGCGCCAAGATATTGCAAATAGTAGAAAGCTGGCCCCAAACGCAACAAACCGCCACCCACATTTGGGCCCAACAATGGCAGATTTTGAATTCCGCCACTAACCGCGGGTGCCACCAAATCAAAATCAAAAGCTTGATCAATTTCAAAATGCAGCCAATCGGCAAAATGAAAAGTGCGCAAAAAAATGCCCACGGCCAAAATGCTCAAAAAGAGAGCCAATTCCCAACGATGCTCTTGAGTTTTTTCGCGATATTTTGCCAAATTCATATTGCCTCCATTATACAACATTGTCCCAAAAAAACCATATCCCTGCTTGTAACTATTCAGTTCTTTCCAAAAATGATATAATACCTATATAAAAACAAACAC
>JBAXHR010000028.1:0-9607 GCA_037138835.1 Candidatus Moraniibacteriota bacterium
GCAAAACCTTTGTGTTGATTGTGGGATGTTGTTTGTTTTTGATAATCCTGACAAATACGCCTTTTGGATGAAAGATATGCAATTTGCGCTGGATATTTTGTGGCTCAAGGATGGTAAAGTGGTTTTCCTCGAAAAAAATATCCTGCCAACTTTCAAAGGAACTCTCACGCCAACTGAAGATGCCGATCAAGTTTTGGAAATCAATGCTGGCAAAGTTGATGAGTTGGGGATTGAAGTCGGAGACGCTGTATGGTGAAAAGTTTTTGCCCACAAAAAACCCGCCTTCGATTTTGACGGCGGGAATGGGTTTGGGTGAATCTTAAAAATAGTTTTTGGACAAAAAAAGAGGCACAGCAAAATGTTGATGCTGTGCCTCTTGTTAATGTGTTGGCAAATAATGCAGATTAACTTGTAAGTCTACTCCTGCAGTGAATTGGTTATGTTTTCAATTGCCGCTGTAGCAACTGTATATATCCTGAAAATTATCGCATGATGAGTAAGCTGAGCTTTTTTCAATTCAATGGTTTGATCTTCCAGCTCTTTTTCGGAGTACGCGATAGTTATTAACACAACATTCCCATTGCATGTAAGAATTACGGGCAAATAATCTTTAGGTACATCTTTCCAGGTTATCATTTCCTCATGAAGAGTACCTTCTTTTCTTAGGAAAGTTGCCTTGTCACCTTTTTGATCCGTGAGGCATTTCATTGCTTATCCTTGTTTCTGCGGGAAATTCCGCGGTTTGAAAAATACTTGAAAATAATGCGGAGCAGGTTGCAAACCTGCTCCTGCAACGAGTGTTGGCAAAAAATGCAGAGTGACTTGTAAGTCTGCTCCTGCGGTGAGTTGTAAGCCCGCTCCTGCAACGAGTTCATTCTTCGTCAAAAGGTACAAAAGGTAGTGCGCTGGTAATCATTTGTGCGAAAGGCACTGGCCATGTGAAGCCGTATTCTTGAGACAGCAATATGTGTATAGGAATAGTTACTTGTCCCTTGTAGGTAAATAGGGCGGCTATTCTTTCGATATCACGCTCATCATCTGCAAATACGCTTATTGTTGATTCTGGCGAAGGATATAGGTTACGGGTTCCAATGTAACATTTCTTTTTTGGATTGAAGCTGAATGGTTCCTTAATAATTGCTTCATTTTTAAGATCTCTCCATGTGATATCTAACATAGTATTCTCCTTTAGTGATTGAAAAATTGTAATCCAGCCTCAAACCGACAAGGTGTTTTTCGGCTTAACGCTGGATGCAATTTCCAAAAACAAGGAGATTTTGTCAAGGAGCTACGACGCTTAAAGATAGCACATTTTGGTCAAAAAGTCAAGGGCTGGGGAGTTTATCCCCAATTTTGCTTGACATAAGCCAAAAACCACGAGATAATGGGAGGGTGAAAAATGATAGGAGTAGATGCTAGATTCTTGATTTTAGAATTTAGAAATTTCTCTATTTTTGTCATCGCGAGCATTTCTGTACTCGGAAATGCGTGGCGATCCAGAGCAGAGTATAGCCCTGGATTGCTTCGGATGATTACATCCTCGCAAGGACAATGCTATTTATTTATAAAATATTCGAGTCATTCGAGTGTTCATTCGCATTATTCGAGTCGCTGGTAGAATGTCTGAATCCACCTCACAATCGACCCCTGAAAATGCTCAGGAAATTTCTCATGAGACCACGCTTTTTGCAGAGCCGATTTTCAAGGTGGGAAATTTTTCAATCACCAATTCTTTGATTATGAGTTGGATCACAGTGGCCATTTTGGTAACCTTTTTTGTGCTGGTTGGCAAGAGGGCAAGTCGCGTCAAGGCGGAGCGTCGGCCGACGGGCGTGCATAATTTGTTTGAAATTTTGTTGGAGCAAGCTTTGAAGATGGCAGACTCGGTGACAGGCAAGCGGGAGAAAACGCTGAAATTTTTGCCGATCATTTTGGCGCTGTTTCTGTTTATTCTCATCAGCAACTGGATGGGGCTTTTCCCTGGTGTGGGCACGATTGGTTTTGTGGAAAATGGAGCGCATGGAAAAGTTTTTGTGCCACTTTTTCGCGGGGCAACGGCGGACATCAACACAACTTTGGCAATTGGACTTTTCTCGATTGTCATGTCACATATTTTCGGCGTGTTGGCAGTGGGCGCGTGGAATCATTTGAACAAATTTTTGAATTTCAAAGCTTTTTTGGCTATTCCCAAAAAAATCAAAAAAGACCCTACCATTTTGATGGTCAATCCAATCAAAGCGTTTGTGGGCTTGATTGAAATCATCGGCGAAGTTGCCAAAGTGGCGTCGCTGAGTCTGCGACTTTTTGGCAATGTGTTTGCAGGCGAAATTTTGATTGCTTCGATGATGGCGCTTTCCGCTTTTCTGCTTCCACTGCCGTTTATGTTTTTGGAAATCATCGTGGGTATTGTGCAAGCTTTGGTATTTTCAATTTTGACCCTGGCGTTTATGTCAATTGCCACGACGGCGGAAGAACACTAGCTCCAACGAAAATACTAATCTTTTACGAATATACTAATAAAATTCAAATTCGTATATTAGTATGAGATTGGTAAATTAGTGGGGAATATTAATTAATTTTTTTAATAACACACTTATTATTCTCCCAACAAGAGACCTGCCTGCCGGTAGGCAGGGAAAGAATGGTAAATGTGTAAATAAAAGTATGGATCTAACAATGCTTGCAAAAGCGCTAACTATCGGACTGGGATCAATTGCCCCTGCCATTGCCATCGGGATGATTGGTTCAAAAGCGATGGAATCAATTGGTCGCAACCCAGAAGCAACCGAGAAAATTTTCGTGCCAATGCTTTTGATGGCTGCTTTTGCTGAAGCCGTGGCTATCTATGCCTTGGTTATTGCTTTCTCGATTAAGTAGTTTCAAATGCCCCATTCTTTGGAGTGAGGCAGAATGAGAATATTTGATTTTCTAATTTGTCATCCTGAGGAGCACAGCAGTGCGACGTGAGGATCTGAGTTATGAAAAAATATTATGTATACATTTTAACCAATAAATCTGGCACTCTATATATTGGAGTAACTGGAAATTTACAGAGAAGAATTTGGGAGCACAAAAATAAAGTCGTGGAGGGTTTCACTAAGAAATATAATATAGACAAATTGATATATTTTGAGCAGACTGAAAATGTGATGAGTGCGCTTGAGAGAGAAAAGCAATTGAAAAAATGGAAAAGACAAAAGAAAGAAGTTTTAATAAGCAAAGCTAACCCTAAATGGGAAGATTTGTATAATCAAATATAACTCAGATCCTTCGACTTCGTTGTGATTACACAACTTCGCTCAGGATGACATTGTAATTTTATGGAAGAACTTATTTCTACTTTTCACATCGACCTGAAACTGATCATTGCGCAGTTGGTGAATTTTGCCATTGTGCTGTTTGTGCTGAAAAAATATGCTTATGGGCCGGTGCTAAAAATGATGCAGGAGCGCACTGAAAAAATTGAGCAAGGAATGAAAGATGCCGAAAGCGCAGGCAAAAAGATTTTGGAAATTGCCAAGCAAGAAAAAGCCGTGCTGATTGAGGCAAAGAGACAAGCCCAAGAAATTGTGACCAAAGCCGAGGAAGTTGCCAAGAAAAACAAGGAGGAAATCATCGTGGAGGCCAAGGCGCAGTCCGACAAGATTTTGTCAGATTCGGCCAAACGAATTGAGCAAGAAAAAAATCAGATGCTACAAGAGGTGAAAGGACAAATTGCCGAGCTCGTGATTGCCGCCACCGGAAAGGTGCTTGGAGAGAAGATTGACAGTGAGAAAGATAAGACTATCATAGACAGGGCAATAAATGGCTAGAAATTTTGAATTTCGAATTTTGAATTTCGAATAAAATCTTAATGATGGAATGTTTGAAACATTAAATAATTCAAAATTGATTCAAAATTCAAAATTGGAAATTCAAAATTAAAAACGGTAAAATAATGAAAATTTCAACTCAACAATATACCCAAGCATTGCTAGACCTGACCGACGGAAAATCCGAGCAGGAGATTTTGAGCGTGCTTGCCAAATTTGCCGAGCAACTCAAGAAAGATGGCCAACTCAAAAATGCTGACAAGATTGTGGAGAAATTTGCTGATTTGTATAATAGTAAAAACGGGATTGTGGTGGCGCAAATAACAACCAGTCAAAAAGTGGAAAATCTGAATATCAAAGAAATCGAAGATTTTGTGCAAAGAAAATATGACGCCAAAAAGGTTGAATTGAAAATTGTGGTTGATGAAAATATCAAAGGCGGAATCGTGATCAGGGTCGGCGATGAAGTGCTGGACGCCAGTGTGGGAGGGCAGTTAGAGAAGCTCAAAAAGGTTTTGGCTTCTTAGGCTTTAGCTTTTTAGGAAATATGTAAGAATAATGTCATGCTGAACTTGTTTCAGCATCTCGGTTATGGGCAGTGTCGCGAGACAAGAAAAGTAGATTCTGAAACAAGTTCAGAATGACAAGTTTTTATTTCGTACATTCGTAAAATTCGCCTGCCTGTCCGGCCTGCCTGTCCAGTAGGCAGGTAGGCAGGTAATTCGTAGAGATTTCAAATATAATTTAATTCAACAAAGCATAATAAAAATATGAGCAACAAAGACTTTATCGTCGAACAATTGAAAAAGCAGATTGAGGGTTTCAAGGCTGAAATTACCACGGAAAAAGTTGGCAAGGTGATTGAGGTGGGAGATGGAATTGCCAGAATTTCTGGCCTTTCGGACTTGATGGCTTCGGAAATGGTCTTATTTGAAATCACGAATGAACACGAAGCTGAAAGCGCGAATAATCGCGAACCAATTTATGGGGTGGCGCTCAATTTGGAGGAGGACAGAATTGGGGCGATGATTTTGGGTGATTACACTGGCATCAAAGAAGGGGACGAGGTGAAAGCCACGGGCAAAGTTTTGTCGATTCCAGTTTCGGACAAAATGATTGGGCGAGTGGTCAGTCCCTTGGGAATTCCTGTGGATGGCAAAGGTGACATCGTGGCGGAGAAATTTTATCCTGTGGAAAAAATTGCGCCAGGCGTGATCACGCGAAAATCAGTGCATCAACCAGTGCAAACAGGGATTAAAGCGATTGACGCGATGATCCCAATTGGTCGCGGACAACGAGAGTTGATTATTGGTGACCGTCAAACAGGCAAGACAGCCATTGCTGTTGACACCATCATCAATCAAAAAGGGCAGAATATGAAATGCATCTATGTGGCGATTGGTCAAAAGGAAAGCAAGATTGCGCGCATTGTGGGCGAGTTGGAAAAGAAGGGCGCGATGGAATATACCACCGTGATTGTGGCCGGGGCTTCGGACAGCGCCGCGCTTTCGTTCATTGCTCCTTATTCAGGTTGCGCCTTGGGCGAATATTTCATGGACAAAGGTGAAGATGTCTTGGTGGTTTTTGATGACCTTTCGCGTCACGCTTGGGCTTATCGTCAAGTGTCACTCATTTTGAAGCGCCCGCCAGGACGCGAAGCTTATCCGGGGGATGTGTTTTATTTGCATTCTCGCTTGTTGGAACGCAGTGCCAAGCTTAATGAAGATTTTGGTGGCGGTTCGATGACGGCCTTGCCAATCATCGAAACGCAAGCAGGTGATGTGTCAGCTTACATTCCGACTAATGTGATTTCCATCACCGATGGCCAAATCTTTTTGGAATCTGACTTGTTTTACAAAGGCATTCGCCCAGCTGTGAATGTGGGACTTTCCGTTTCTCGCGTGGGAGGCTCAGCTCAAATCAAGGCTATGAAAAAAGTGGCCGGCAAACTTCGTTTGGAGTTGGCCCAATTTCGGGAATTGGAAGCGTTTGCCCAATTTGGCTCGGACCTGGATGAAAAGACGCGCGCCCAAATCGAACGAGGAAAAAGATCAATGGAAATTCTCAAGCAAGGACAATATGAACCAATGGCTGTGGAGCATCAAGTGGCAATTTTGTACGCTTTGATCAATGGCTTTGTGGACGATGTAGAAGTGGCTGAAGTTCGCAATTGGGAAAAAGATTTTCACAAATATCTCGATTCCTCGGCCAAAGAAGTGATCACCCTGATTGCCGACAAAAAAGAATTGACCGAAGAAGTGGTGGCGGCGCTGGAGAAAGCGATTCGTGAATATAAAGATATATATCAAACCATATAAAGTGAAATTTCGAATTTCAAATTTTGAATTTCGAATGAAATCCTAATTACTCAATGATTTAATTTTGAAACATTAAAAATTCTGACATTAAAAATTGATTCAAAATTCAGAATTCAAAATTCAAAATTTAGTACATAAATAAGTTCAGAAAATATTAAATATATGGCATCTTCACTAGATATCAAAAGACGAATACGCTCAATTAATTCCACTAAAAAAATCACCAAGGCGATGGAGATGGTTTCGGCTGCCAAAATGCGCCGAGCGGTGGCGAGCGTGTTGGCAATCAGACCCTATGCCCATGCGGCTTGGAGCGTGCTGACCAATCTCTCACAAGCTTTTGAAGAAAATTCAGCCAGCTCAGGTTTTCTGGAAATTCGCAATGTGGAAAAAGTTTTGATGCTTGTGGTAACTTCCAACCGCGGACTGTGCGGCTCTTTCAATACGCAAATTGCCAAGAAAATCAAAGAGGAAATTGCCAATCCAGAAAAATTGAAAATCAACCGCGTTGGGTTGAGAAAGATCGAATCCTTGGGGAATAAGTCCCCAATTGGGGACTTAGTCCCCAAGGATGCTGACGACTTGCAAATCGATTTTATCACTATTGGCAAAAAAGGCGAAGGAATGGTGCGAAAACTTGAAAAAAATATCATTGCAGCTTTTGAAGATGCGGGCAGTTTTGCGGTGGCCAATGACATCAAACCGCTGGCCAAAATTGTGATGGAAAGTTATCTGGCAAAAAAATATGACAAAGTGGTGGTGGTTTATACGGATTTTGTCAGCGCCGTGACGCAACAAACCCGTGTTCGTCAAATTTTGCCGATTTCCAAAATTGATTTGGAAAAACAAATTGCCGAAATGGATGTGTTGGCCAAAGAATATGGTTTGGTCGGGCCGAAAGTGCAATACAAAATTGAACCAAGTCCGCAGGAAGTTTTGGAATTTATCTTTCCGCGTCTGATTGAAATGCAACTTTTCCATGCCGTGCTTGAATCCGCCGCTTCCGAACACAGCGCCCGTATGCTTGCCATGAAAAATGCCACCGACGCCGCTGGAGAAATGTCCGAAGATTTGACGCTGGCTTACAATCAGATCAGACAAGGAAAGATTACCCAGGAAATTGCTGAGATAAGTGCCGGGAGGGCAGCCCTTGAGTAGCTTATTAGGCTTTAACTTCTTAGCTTTTTAGGAAATACAGAAATATCCCCACTAAAATACTAATCTTTTGCGAATATACTAATAAATTTAAGATTCGTATATTGGTATGAGATTGGTAAATTAGTTGGGTTGAAATTTAGCCTTCAATTTGCAAAAATTGGCTGCTGATAGTAGATTTGAAAAAAATAAAACCCATTATCTTGAAGTCTGGCGACTCTTTGATAATGGGCTCTTGCTACAGTTGCTTCGGCTATGCCGTAGTTTTCTTTTCTGTTGCGAGATAAAGCATGCCGAGCGAGAAGGTGAAGGCATACCACATATAGGTGAATTGGATTAAGTCTTGCCGTGGTATGAAATATGGAGATATTGCGAATATTGCAAAGATTCCTATGTTCATAAAACCTGTAGGCACACACATAGACAGTATTGCCAATGCTAATGAGAATCCAGCTATGGCAGGATAATTATTTATTGTCGATACTGCCGTGATACTCAGCACTAAAGCCAATAAAAAAGCTTTACCATATGTCTTTTTCGGATTTTTCATGGAGTTATTATTTTTTTGTTAATGTAGGTTGTTTCAAAAAATACAAAAATTCGTTATTTTACTGACTTTAAATTGTACTCCCAAATCTCCACTTTGTCAAGCACTTCGAAATTCTTGCTCTGTTTATGGCTAAGACAAGCCGTGGATGGAGGAGGAGGTTCGAAAAAACCTACGAAAGTACGAATCAAGTACAAAATTACAAAAATACAAAAACAATGCAGTGAAACTTTTTGTACTTTCGTAATTTTGTAAAAATTTTGTAATTTCGTAGGGTCTAAAATAATATTTAATTCAGTAATCTATATAAAAACTATGAAAAACATCGGAAAAATTATCCAAATCATCGGGCCAGTTGTCGATGTGCAATTTTCTGACAAGTTGCCGGAAATTTATAATGCGTTGGAAGTGGTGGTATCCTTCGACTCCGCTCAGGGCAAAACGAGTAAACTCGTTTTGGAAGCGCATCAGCACACTGGTTCTGGCAAAGTGCGGGCGGTGGCGATGGGCACGACTGACGGTCTGCGTCGTGGGATGGAAGTGGTGGACACGGGCGCGCCAATTCAAGTTCCGGTGGGACAAGAAACTTTGGGACGCATGTTTAATTTGTTGGGTGAGGCGATTGACGGCAAGCCTGATTTGGTAAACCCCAAGAAAGATCCGATTCATCGCGACGCACCGAAATTTTCGCAGTTGGCAACTCAGGCGGAGATTTTTGAAACTGGGATTAAAGTTATCGACTTGATTTGTCCTTTCGTGAAAGGTGGGAAAGTTGGTCTTTTTGGTGGCGCAGGAGTTGGCAAAACCGTGGTGATTCAAGAACTTATTCGCAACATTGCGCAAGAGCACGGTGGTTTTTCAGTGTTTGCGGGCGTGGGCGAACGCACGCGCGAGGGCAATGATCTTTTTCATGAAATGAAAGAATCGGGGGTGTTGGACAAAACTACTTTGGTGTTTGGGCAAATGAATGAGCCGCCAGGAGCTCGCCAACGCGTGGCGCTTTCAGCTTTGACAATGGCAGAATATTTCCGAGACAAAGAAAACAAAGATGTGCTGTTGTTTGTGGATAACATTTTTCGTTTCACGCAAGCTGGCTCGGAAGTGTCGGCACTTTTGGGGCGCATCCCATCAGCGGTGGGTTATCAACCAACTTTGGCCGAAGAAATGGGCCGACTGCAAGAACGCATTACTTCTACTAAAAATGGTTCGATTACTTCAGTGCAAGCAGTGTATGTGCCGGCGGATGATTTGACCGATCCTGCGCCTGCCACTACCTTTGGACATTTGGATTCAACGGTGGTGCTTTCGCGCGGACTTTCAGAATTGGGAATTTATCCTGCGGTTGATCCTTTGGATTCCAGCTCGACCATTCTTGATCCGAATATTGTGGGGCAGGAGCATTATGAGGTGGCGCGCGGAGTGCAAAGAGTTTTGCAGAAATACAAAGATTTGCAAGATATTATTGCGATTTTGGGCATGGAAGAACTTTCCGATGAAGACAAAGTCACGGTGGCGCGCGCTCGCAAAATTCAGAAATATCTCTCGCAACCATTTTTCGTGGCCGAACAATTCACCGGCGCCCCTGGGAAATATGTGAAACTTTCCGATACCATCCGCGGTTTCAAAATGATTCTTGACGGACAGTTGGATGAAGTGGCAGAACAAGACTTCTACATGCGAGGTAATATTGATGAGGTGATTAAGAAATAGTATTTCTTGATTTCATAAATTTGAAATTTTAAATTTTAAATTTTAAATCAAATCTTAATGATAAA
>JBAXHR010000029.1:0-9422 GCA_037138835.1 Candidatus Moraniibacteriota bacterium
ATATAAAAGCCACTTACTTTTGATAATTTTATTTGACAACTTCAAAATTATCTGCTAGACTCTGCCGTTGGGATAAAACCTACCCTGACAAAAAGATCTTTTATAATTTAAAAATACTGATCATGAAAAAATCATCAAGACCATACTTAACAAGCAGTATCCCTATTGTGTTTAAAAATGCTTTTCCCGAAGTATACCCAAACAATGCTAAATATTGGGGAAACATCCCAAGGAAAGAGTTGCATTCTCTCCTTCCAGACGGAACTGCGAAACTGTTGATGATGGATGTCGATTTTGGAAATCACTGCAGTTTAAGGTGCCCACATTGCTTTAGAAGAGATGATCGATTCGACAAAATCGATTCAGATCATCGGGCACTTAGTCCTGAGGAGATTATTGGCTACATTAAAGAAGCCAAAGAACTTGGTTTAAAGGAAATCAAGATTCTTGGCAGAGGTGAACCTTTTGAAAATCCTGATTTCCTAGGTTTTCTCAGGGAAATGACCAAAATGGACATTGGGGTTGGAATCGTAACTAAGGGGCATGTCCTGGGAAGTGACATTCTTGCAAAAAAATATAATTCGCAGTATGGAATCAATACTAGTAGAGATCTTATTGCAGAATTATATAATTTGAAGGTTAGTATTTTTTTAGGGTTTAATTCTTTCAACCAAAAAACCCAAGAAGATTTTATTGGCATCGAAAACTCGCCAATAAAAGAATACGTCCGATTCAGAGATCGCGCTTTAGTATTATTAGTCAAAGCGGGATTCAACAAGTATATTCCTGGCCAAGCCACGCGTTTATCTTTGGTATCTGCACCAATAAAACCTGAAAATATGGAGGAAATATTTAATATCTTCACTTGGGCACGCGTCAGAAACATTTATATGTTGTCTTGCCCAACCGCAATAAGCGGGAAGGGGATTGACGAACTCAACAGAGAATACAAAACATATTCCGGAGATGAAACGGACCAATATGAAAATTATATAAAGGATTTGAAAGAACTTTATACAAAAATTTATAATTGGTCCATTGTCAAAAAATTAATCCCCATGGAGACATTTAAAAAAGACGGTGTTTCTTTATATCCAGGTTGCCATGTCTGCAATCAAGTAGCAGCGGGATTTTACCTGACTCTTTCTGGAATGGTTGTTCAATGTGGTGGCAGATGTGATGATCAAGTAATTTTTTCAAAAGATATTCGTAAGTGTAAATCTTTGAAAGAACTCTGGATTAATTGCCCAAACTACAAAAGGGCATTGGGCAAAAATTATAATTACCATTGCCCTGCCAGAGATGGTATCAGTATCCCGAATAGTTTTTATCGGGATGTAAAAGCTAAAATTATATGAGATTTAGATTTCAGATAATTATAGCCTAAAAGCGGGACAAACTGTCCCGCTTTTTTAATATGCCCTAAAATATTCTTTATTTCTCCTCCATCCCCTTGGCTGCAATCCACGCCAGCTCAAAAATCTTTTTCATGGCATCGGCAATTTCGCCGGATTCAATGATAATGCCCAATTTTTCTCGCCAAGAGGCAATCATGATTTTGTTGTCATAGATGTTGATTTCGGGATGAAAACCATATTGTTGTGCTGGCACGAAAGCAGATTGACGAATTTCCTCAGCGTCGTGCTTGGCTCGCTCCCTGCCTTCGGGCGTATCAGTAATGATAACTTGAATAGGGATATTTTTTTGTGTTCTGCGTTTATAATATTGTGGAAAATATCCAGGCAATCCTTTATGCATATCATCTACGCTAGCGTAGGCGCAAATAGGCTCGCTGGAGGTCAAAGTGTCTTCATAAACTTGCCTCAAACCCTCTGTGCCTTCGTAGAATCTGATTTGCGGACGACCTGCCACATTGTGCATAGACTTGAGTTGCGGAATGGTCTTGCGGGCATTTTCCAGTTGGTTTTGTTTTTCTTCCAACTCGTCCAACAGCAAATTTTCAATGCGGTCTGGCGACTCGGCGAGATATTCTTGTTTTGGCTCTTTGCCAGAAATGCTCACTAATCTTTTGGCCACCAAACGATCCAAAATGTCATAGCCAGTCGTGCGATTGAGCCCTGCTTTGCGAGAAATTTGCGAAACTGTGCCTTTGCCCAAATCCAGCAAGGCCAAATACGCCGAAACTTCATTGTTCGACAGTCCCGTGGCTTGCAATTGTTTTTCCAAAATTTTATTCTTTAACATGTCATAATTTTAGCAAAAAATCCCCTTTGTGTCAAATCATCCCCACATTATCTCTTTTCTAGGCTCAAAAAAGCCACTATTTCGACTTTAATGCTTGACATTGCGTCAAAAATTTGCTATCATAGCCTGTTACGATAAGTTATCGCTAACAAAAAGCTCATTGACAATTAAATATAAACTTTCCTTTGCAAGTTAATTGTGCTCTCCGGCCGGAAGTATAATTAATCAAAAAAGGAGAAAAATAAAATGGAAAGTTACCCTCTCGAAAGCGTGCCAACACTTTTTGGTGTTGACGAAAAACTAACCGTCAAAATAAATCCTTCTTTGGAAGGGCTGGATGTGACAGAAAAAATGTTACGAGAGACGACGACCTACGAACTGCGAAAGTTGCTGTCGCTTGAGTTCTGCTGGCTCCCAGCAGAAGTCGTCGAAGCATACAACGGCGCTAAGACCGAAGAAGCCCATAAACAAGTGCTTATTGAAAAAGTTTATGGTAATTGCAAACTTAACTGCAAAGGATGTTTTGCCAAGCAGGATGATTTGTTTAAAGGCCACGATCTCGTCCATCCGGATAAGATTATGGATTTGATTGAAGAGTCAGTCAGGGAGCTAGGAACAAAAACGGTTAAATATCTTGGGCCAACCGAATTTTTCCGCGATAAAGATGTTTTCAAATATCTTGATCGTTTCGAAAAAATGGGAATTATACTTGGAGTTTTTGCCAAAGATCCTATGTTTGGAAACGACGCGGAAGTGGAAGCTTTGTTTAGTGATCAAGGCATTCATACAGCAGAAGAATTAATTGTAAAACTCGCGTCGTATCAATGTTTGCGAATTATTTTTAATTTCAGATCATTTGATGATCAGATTACAAATGATTTAGTAAGAGGCGGTTATGTGGGCAAAGAGGATTATGCCGGGGATTACAAAAAGGTGCAGAATCGTGCCTTACAACTTCTTTACAAATATTTTGCCCAAGCAGAATTCGCAAAAGGCAAAGAAGCGAGGTTGGTTATCTTGAACGCACCAATCACACCTGAAACGATTAGCGAAGCAAAAGAAATTTTCCAGTATTTCACTGACCGTGGTCTCTTGGTAGTATCTACAACCTCGATGCAAAGTGGTTGTGGTGGAAAAATTTACCAAGAACTCAACTCGGGGTTTATGGAAAAATTTGCCCAATATTATGCCACAGCCATTAAGTATTCAGTGAAGCGTGGACTTATCACGCACGAGTATGTCGAGCAATATGGTCCGAGTCCGTATGCTGGCACGAGACACTGCATTCAAATGTGCAGCGGTCTGATCGTTCGCGAAACTGGCCAACTCATGCGTTGCCCTGGAGCTGATCACAAGGAGTGGCAAGATGGGGTGACACCAGAAGAGCTAATGGAGCATGGCATTGTCTGGGCATGGCCAAAAACGAAAAACTATGCCCAAGAATTATGTGCAAATCCTGGTTGTCTAGCAAAGCCAGCAATTTTCACCTCGGCTTTTAACGATCGGGTTATGGATTTGTACAAAGAAATGGTTTAACGAAACTTTTTGGCGGGACATTTCCAATGTCCCGCCGCTTTTTTTATCCCCAAAAGCATTTCCGCCCAGCAATTCTGCCTTAAAAATAGACCCACCAAAAAAAGTCCTTATGTGGCTCCCATGGACATCTTAATTTTAAAAATAAAAATACAAAAAATTAAGAGTAAAATTATTTCAAATTCTTACATGCAACTTTTTGCAATATCATTTTTCCAGAAGAGTTGTTATTTTTTGGCAATTGCCAAAAAATAACAACTCTAGATATTAAGAAAAAACCAAAAGAGCAAGAAAAACGAGTACGGATTATTTTTTCTTTTTCGGCAGTGGCAATTCGCTGGCCGTGATCAAAATCAACTCGCAAAGCCAGCGATGATCCTCGAGCAGGTCGCCAGAAATTTCCATGGAAACTTTGGCGCCTTTGTAAGCGTATCCTTCTTGATAATGTTCGCCCACAAATTTTTTGCCAGCCTCGGTGATTTTGACAAAAAGCGTGTCGTCACAAATCAGCCCCACCACTTTTCCCTCGCAATAAAGGGTGTATTCCCCAAACATTTTGCGCGCACGCACACCGCTCAAAGATGCGAGCTGATCCAAAATAAAATCCACCGTTGTTTGCTTTGTTGCCATATTTTTAAAACAAAAATATTGCAAATCCTGGCATATGCGACTTTTTGCAATATCTTTCTTGAATCTTTCTTGAAATAAGAGCATCGCATCCCTATACAACATATAACATCCATTGACAAAGAAGCTGATCAATGCTAGTATTAAATTACAAATGGGCTTAGGCCTCCGAGATTACCCCCTTTTTAGGGGGTTTTCGTTTTTTAGAGAAAACTTTTAACTAAGCTTTTTATTTTCGCATAATCATCTTCTGAGATCATCCCGATTTTTCGCAGCAATCTCTTGCTACTTATTAAACGCAACTGCGAAAGAATTGCAACACTTGTCTCTTTTCCAAATTCAAAAGAATAATAATATTTTCCATTTTTTTGCTTGCTAGTAAGTGGCACTGCCCAAAGGACATATTGATTGAATTTTTTTAGCAGTAACACTGGCCTTTCAAAATTTTCATGCTTACCATCTTGTTCATATCCAATATTGACGCCCAACGAACACCACCAAATCTCACGCTCATAAAAATATGGGAGCTCATCACTTTCGTGAATTTCTTTCTTTTTGCTGTGCCATTTTTGAAAATCTTTTTCCATTTTTGTATTTTACAATAGGGGAGCTATTCCTGCAAAATAGACGATCGCGCAAGTTATCGCGCAAGGACTTTACAGGCTAATTCATATTCCCCAAACATTTTCCGCACACGTACCCCATTTAAAGATGCGAGTTGATCCAAAATAAAATCCACCGTTGTTTGTTTGGTCGCCATAATTTTGAAATATATTATCGTTTTTCAAGAATTTGTTTCCATACTTTACACTTTTTTTCAATTGTTAGTTAGTGATAAAAATTACTTATCACATATATATTCCGCATAAAACATATAAAGAGTTTATCTCAATACTGAAACAATGCAGGCAAGCAACTGCCGAAAAGAAGCAGTGGAATTAAATAAGCTACCGCCATTCCAATTGCGAAAAATTTCCGACCCCTTCTGAATAATAAGATCGAAAAACCGACAAGGATAGTCACGGCAACACCCGAAATAATAGTTGGCAATATGTATGAATTTGCAATAGAAAGAGAGAGAATAAAACTAAATACTAAAAAAATCATAGCACTTGCAAAACCAGCAAAGAAATCTACAGTCTTCGAATGTTTATTGTCATAATAAGCTGGCTTTGAAATAGCCACCGGAACAATTAAGTCTTCTTGTTTATTATCTTCTTGCATATATTTTTAAGTTATAAATTAAAGTTCTCAGATTATCCCTAACTGAATAAATTATAACACCGATTGAAATTATCTGAAAAGAAGTAAATCCCCAAAGAACAACTGGCTCAACGCGAATAAACTCAATCAAAAACCGAAAAACAAAATACCCCACCATTAAAATTTTGAAAAGTTCCCCCGGTTTGATGTCTGCCCTGTCTTTAATTTTTTCCAAAAAAATAAACATTCCCGTCATAAACAAAGCCTCATAAAGCTGAGTTGGATGACGCAAAATATGATCCCCAAAATCCACGCCCCAAAGCAAGCCAGTTGCTTTGCCAAAACAACAACCTTGAAAAAAACATCCCAAGCGTCCAATAGCCATCCCCGCAGCCACAGCTGGCGCGAAAAGGTTGCCTCTTTTTTCTTTAACTCCCAAAATTTTCTTGGTCAAAAGCGAACCAAGCACTCCGCCAAGCAGGCCACCCACAATCGTTCGCCCAGAAAGCAAGGCTGATAAATTTGAAAAATTGGCTAGCACAAATTTGTAGTTAAGCGCCCACTGCAAAACCTTTGCGCCAACAATTCCACCTGCCACTGCGCCAAAAGCAATCAAAAAACCATTTTCACCAAGTTTCTGTTGCTTTTTAGCTTCCGAAAAATAAATTGCCACGCCCACCAACAGAGCTAGTAACACAAAAAACCATAGGCACGCACTTCAAGCCCAAACACTTCAAACAAAATTGGCCTAATCCCCCAATTGACTTGATAAAAATGATCATCTAACATATTTCTTGGCAAAGGCACAACAACTATCATTTGTTGAGCATTCATATAATTTAGAAGCAGGGCAAAAACCAAAGGCTGAGATGCTTTTCAATAAAGCAAAAATGAACACGGCTGCCCAGCCCACTCTTTCGTTTACAAAATATAGCAAAAATAGACAAATGAGACTAAAGACACTGCCCACCGTATGAGCAAAAAACATCGCTTTTTCATTTAAAATTTCTTCCCTTGATTTGATCAACTTGCCAAGCGTGTAATTATACAACAAAATCATAGGTGCTTTTTTGATTTTGAAAATTGCTGACAACAAAAAAATCACAAAGACCAAAATTAAAACAGTTTTTGAATGAAAAATAAATGCGATCCACACCAAAATCGCCAAACTCAACCGACAAAAAATGAAAGCGCCACTTGAAATTGCAACGGGTTTATACTTTTTCATATTTTTTATTTAACAACTTAGGGAAAAACATTCCAACTTTTTTTTGATAATCCTTATAAGCAGGAAATTCCTTTGCCAGTAGCCTCTCCTCTTGCTTGGCTCGAAAATACATCGCAGGAATAAAAATCACCACATTGGAAAGAAGCGCCAGATAGTTGCCATACACCAAACTGGCGCCAAAAAACATCCAAATAATTGAACCATACAGTGGATGCCTAACAAAGCTATACATTCCACTTGAAACAAAATAGTGATCAGCATAAATCTTAATCTGATTTGACCAATTTTTTCCAAGATTAAGCCTGCCTTGGACATTCACGAAAGCCCCTACAAGCACCAGCAGCAATCCGACAACCGCCAGTGCCATTCTGTCAGCCGTCAAAGGCATTGAAATTTGCCCAAGTTTGAACCTCAGCAGTGCGTAGAAAAGAAAAAAGAACAAAAACATAGTTCCAGTTTCCACGATGCTTTTCTTTTCTTTTTTCACGCGGTTTCTTTCTTGAAACTGCGCAAAATCAATTAACACCGCTACGATAACGGCAAAAGTGCAAATAAGCACCACAAGATTACAAGTCAACAAAAAAATCTGCACTGGCGTATTGGCTGAAATTTGAAAAATAGCGGGCATTTATTTTTTTCGATGAAGCATATTATAAGCTGAAAAAGGAATCTTCTTGAGCTCTGGGGTGATAATGTGTACACATTCTTTCTGCATTGATTTTAAATCAAAATTATAAGCATCCACAAAAGAAGCAAGGCTAATTCTGAAAATATTAGCACTGATATATTCAAGTTTAGCCTCCTTGGATTTCAAAAAATAACTTTTGGGAATGAATTTCCTGAAATTTTTCAGCATACCCAAATAATCACAACAACCGTCGCTGGTGCAAAAAGCTTTCTCCGTTAAATCTTTCAGAAAATCTTCCGGATCAAATTTAAAAGTGTTCCTGATAATTGGCAGGCAATCCGTAATCTGCAAATTTCTAGTCAAGGAAACAAATTCATCCTTCACTTTGTATAAATAGGCAATGGCCACCCTGTCCACATTGCAAGGCAAAGGGAAAAAATCACTTTTTTTGAGCATCCCATTCATTTGTTTTTCAATTTCGGCGATAATCCCCGTGTTGGTAATCCGATTTTGGGCGTTGATTTTCTTCGAGCGTCCAAAGAAAGCTACGGGTTGGAAATTAACCCCGCGAACATATGGCGTATTGAGACCAAATTCCACAATTCTGCCCACCTCTTGGTCATTAAATCCTCTCTCAATGGTCGCCACCAAAGTAATTGGAATTTTGTATTTTGTCAGATTTTCAATAGCCTTTCTTTTTACCTGGCTCAAATCCCTCCCCCGCAAATGCTGATGAGTTTTCTTTTCAAAACCATCGAATTGCAAATAAATTTCAAAACCTCCCACGAACTGACTCAATTCTTTGACAAAATTTTCATCCTCCGCAAGTCGCAAGCCATTAGTGTTGAGCATGACATATTTTATTTTTTTCGCTCTAGCAAGTTTGATAATTTCCACAATTTGAGGATGCGTTGTTGGCTCGCCCCCACTGATTTGCAAAATTTCGGCGCTGTCAAATTCACTTGCCACAAAAAAATCCAACATCTGTGAAATTTTTTCCAATGACAAAAATTCGCCTTGGTCACTATTAGCATAGCAAGTTGGACATTTCAAATCGCAATAGTTGGTAACCTCAATCAGGCCGATACAGGAATGTTGCTCATGTTCAGGACACAAGCCACAATCAAAAGGGCACCCATTTCCCCGCTCTGTCTGAATTTCACAAACTGAACCAGGTTTGGTGTATTGCATTCTTCCTAAGTAATATTGAGCATCTTCCTCCAAAATTTCTTCTTGTTCTCCATGCGTCTGACAAAATTTTGCAACGAAAATTTTTCCGTCTTTCAGAATAATTTTTCCGTCCACTCGCTTCAAACATTGCGGACAAAGACTGCTCGTACTTTCTAAAAATTGATAATTTTTTTGGTTGCTCGACATATTTTTTGATTATTAATTTTTTGAATTATTCAAATTATCTTTCCAAAAAATTTTTCAACTTTTCAAACGGTTTTATTTGTAAATAAGTTTTCATATCATCCTCTTCAGAAAGGCAAGCTCGAGTCACATTGTATCCCACTGGAATAAAAACCCTATCCCAACCAAAACCATTGTTTCCTGCAGGAACCTGCGCAATTTCACCTGCCATCTGCCCTTCGAACAATTTCAATGTTTCTCCGTCATAATATCCAAACACGCACCTCCCAATCGCTTTTCTGTTTGCATCAGAAATCATGCCGCAAATTTTTTCTTCGGGAATTTGCTCCATAAAAAAACGAATGAAGGGTCCTGGTAAGCCGCCCAAACTTTCAAATTCCAAGGAAACATCTTCCACAATCACCGGTGCTTTTACAATTTCAAAAGCTTGCCGAACTTTATGTTCGACAATTTCACGCAAATCAAGCGACTGAATTTCAGCCAAATCAATTTTTTGATGATCAATCGGAAAACCCAAATATTTTGCCAAATAGTCAGCCTTCTTTTGATTGCCAGTGATGAAGGTAATTTGTTTCATGATTTTCCCTAAAAAACTAAACTAGCCTTTGATTAAAATCGTAGCAA
>JBAXHR010000030.1:0-9395 GCA_037138835.1 Candidatus Moraniibacteriota bacterium
GCCATAAACATTGGTTGGACTTTTGGGTGCGGTTTCTTTAATTGGGACTTGAGTCGGCTCGCCATAAACCGCTGCTGAGGAGGAAAAAATTATTTTCTTGACTTGGTGGGCGAGCATGGCTTCCAAAAGATTGAGTCCGCAAACGAAATTATTTTCAAAAAATCTTTTCGGGTCTGTCATTGATTCTCCCGCCTCAATACTGCCAGCAAAATGAATCACGGCGTCAAAATTATGCTCAGCAAAAACCTTGGCCAAATCTTGTTTGTTTGCCAAGTCGCCAACAAAAAGTTCGAAACCTTTGATGGCATCGCGGTGTCCTGTGGAAAGGTTGTCAAAAACAACAACTTCATGGTTGGCTTGTTTGAGTTTTTTGACGGTGTGCGAGCCAATGTAGCCGGCGCCACCTGTAACGAGGATTTTCATAAATTTTTTTGGTTTTTTCCAATTTTTTCGGCTGACTAAAGTCCAAGTTCGCCATCAGTGGCATCAGCTGAAAGTGTGGCATCGGTTTCTTTGAGCGTCTGATCGAGATCTTGAATTTCTTTGTCGATAGCTTGCTTGTTGTCAGCAGGAAGCTCTGGCAAATCAGCTACTTTTGGGGCAGGGGTGGGCGCTACTGGCTTGGCTGGGCTTGGGCTGACAGGGGCTGAATCTTTGACGGAAACTGTTTGGTCGGAGCCACAACCAGAAAAAAGCAAAACTGCAACTGGCAGAAGCAAAAAGGCGAAAAATTGTTTGAAAGAGGAATTCATAGTTTTGTTAAAATAGTTATTTTTTAAGCTTTGTTTTGAAAAATTATTATTGTTTTCCTGAAGCGAGAGTTGCTTATTGAATGGTGGCATCTTTTTGCTCGGCTAGTGTTTTTCTGATTGCTTGCAGATCAGTCTTGATGGTGGTTTCAAAAAAATCTTTGATATCTTGACGATCTTGTTTGAGCAAAGTTGGAACCTGTCTGGCACTGTCAATTTTGGTTTTGAATTCGCCTTCAGATTTCCCACAAGCAAAAGCTTGAGATTCCTTGAGGGTGGTCATAAAACTAGCTTGGTCGGTTTTGAATTTTTCAATTTTACCAGTAAGAGTTTTGAGGTCAGCTTCCAGCTTGGCAGTGTCGGCTCCTGCCGTTTTGAGTTTTTCCAAGAGTCGTGTTAGTCTGGTTTGCATATTTCCATAAACAGTTTGGATCATTTGTTGATTGTTTTCATAGCGTCCAAGGCGAGTGGCAATTTTGGTTTCCAGATTTTTGCATTTTTCTTCAACCATTTTTTCTTTGCTGGCTTTGAACTCCAATCTTTTCTGAGCTAGCTCAGTTTTTTTGGTTTGGATTTGCTCTTTAAGCTCAGCTCTTTCGGTTCGCTTTTCTTCTCTGACTCGTTTGGTTTCAGAGCTATCTTCCTGCGTGCTCGTGCTTGTGGAAGTCGAGGAAGAAGTTGATGAAGAAGTTCCATCAACTGCGGTTTGTGCAAAAACTGGTAATGCTGTTTGAATTGAGAAACCAAGAACCACTAATGCTACC
Source organism: Candidatus Moraniibacteriota bacterium (assembly GCA_037138835.1). Lineage (GTDB taxonomy): Bacteria > Patescibacteriota > Minisyncoccia > Moranbacterales > GWC2-37-73 > CAIPMZ01. The sequence continues at coordinate 1,514 of JBAXHR010000030.1, forward strand.
ACGGTTTTTTTGTGCATTTTGTTTGTTTTTTAAGAATTAATTAACTTTCTTACATTATAGCACTTTTTTGACAAGAATGCGATTTGTTTTTTGGGCGATATTTTCAAGTTGCTTTTTTGGCGTAAATTGACTATAATTGAAGAGTTGATTAACCTTTTGAATTTAAAAAGTATGAATGAAAAACCTTATTTGTCGGTGGTAGTGCCTTTGTACAATGAAGAAGGGAATGTGTTGGAATTGCATCGGCGAATTTTGCAAGCTTGCCGGGAAATTGGAAAATCTTTCGAGATTATCTTTGTGGATGATGGATCCAAGGATGAAACAGTTGCCAGATGCGCTGGGCTTTCACCGCTAACCTTGATCAAATTTCGCAAAAATTTTGGTCAAACCGCTTCCTTTGATGCGGGGATCAAAAAAGCAACAGGTGAGATTATCATTACTATGGATGGCGACTTGCAAAATGACCCTCGCGACATCAAACTTTTGCTGGAGAAAATGGCGGAAGGTTTTGATGTGGTGGCTGGTTGGCGCTGGAAACGACAAGACAGTTTTTCAAAAAAGTTTTTTTCGCGCACGGCCAATTTGCTGCGCAAAATTCTGATTCAAGACACGATTCATGACAGTGGTTGTTCGCTGAAAGCTTTCAAGCGAACTTGTTTTGAGGATTTGGATTTGTTTGGGGAGATGCATCGTTTTATGCCAGCACTGTTGGAATTGCAAGGCTACAGCGTGGGCGAAGTGAAAGTCAGTCATCATTCGCGGACTTCGGGCGTGACGAAATACAATTGGAAGCGTGGGATGAAGGGGTTTGTGGATATGCTTTCAATTTGGTTTTGGCGCAAATATTCCAACAGGCCACTGCATCTTTTTGGTGGCACGGGAATTGTGTTGGTTTTTGCGGGCTCATTGGTTATGCTTTGGATGGCAATTGAGAAAATTTTCTTGGGAGTTTCGCTCTCTGAAAAAATTTGGCCCTTGGTTGGAATTTTCTTGATTTTGGTTGGCATTCAGCTTTTCATTTTTGGGCTTTTGGCAGATATTATTTTGAAAAATTATTACAAAAGCCAAGGCAAGATGAATTATAATATCAAGGAAATTATTCAGAATTAATTTACATAAGGCATATAAGACTAATTAGTCGGATAGGTCGTATTTATTTTTATGAAAATCGGCGTAATTGGAACAGGTTATGTGGGTTCGGTCACGGGCGCGTGTTTTGCGGAAATGGGCAATACGGTGATTTGTGTGGACAAGGATCAAAGCAAAATTGCGCAATTTGAATCAGGCAAAGCGCCACTGCACGAAAAAGGTTTGGATGAATTGGTGGCGCGAAATTTGAAAAATCAAACCCTTTCTTTCACAACTGATTTGAAGATGGCCGTGGAAAAAAGTGACATTCTTTTCATTGCCGTAGGCACGCCACCCAATGAAGATGGGAGCGCGGATTTGAGTCATGTGCTGGGCGTGGCCACTTCAATTGGGCAAATGATGGATCATGAGTTGATTGTGGTGGACAAATCCACGGTGCCAGTTGGCACGGCTGAGTTAGTTGCCAAAAATATTACTCTTGAACTTGAAAAAAGAGGTGTGCAAATTCCTTTTGCGGTGGTGAGTAACCCAGAATTTTTGGCGCAAGGCACGGCGGTGGGTGATTTTTTGGAGCCAAGTCGTATTGTGGTTGGCTGCGACAATCAACAGGCGATTGAAACAATGCGCCAGCTTTATGAACCATTTACGAGGCGGGAAAGTCGTTTTTTTGCGATGGATGCCAAGACTGCCGAAATTGTGAAATATGCTTCAAACTGTTTCTTGGCGATCAAGATTTCAGCTGCCAATGAGTTGGCCAATATTTGCTCCAAGACAGGTGCGGATTATGAAAATGTGCGCAAGGCGATGGGCGCTGACCCGCGTATTGGAGAAGCTTTTATGTATGCCAGTGCTGGTTTTGGTGGTTCTTGTTTTCCAAAGGATGTGAAAGCTTTGGTCAAAACAGCCAAAGATTTTGGTTATGATGCGCAAATGCTGGCGCAAACTTTGCAAACCAATGAAAGGCAAAAACTTGTGCTTTCACAAATGGTGGTGGAGAAATTTGGCGCAAATTTGGAGGGCAAAATTTTTGGGGTGTGGGGCCTGGCTTTTAAGGCTGGTACGGATGATATGCGGGAATCTCCGGCCATCACGATTATTAATGAATTGGTTAAACGAGGAGCGAAAATTCAAGCCCATGATCCTGAAGCAATGATTATGGCGCAAACGCCAGCTTATTTTGGCGTCAATTCAAACATTGCTTATTTTGAAAACAAATATGAAGCGCTTGACGGTGCTGATGCGATGTTGATTATCACTGAATGGAAAGAGTTTCGCACGCCGGATTTTGAGCAAATCAAAAAACTTTTGAAAACTCCTGCGATTTTCGATGGTCGCTTGCTCTATGAGCCAAAGAAAATGCAAGAATTGGGGTTTGAATATAAATCGATAGGGAGATAAAGAAGGGCAAAGTTGTAAAGTAGTAAAATTATAAAGTGACAAAATATTTTTATAACTTTTACACTTTTAACTTTATAACTTTAAAAAATATTTGCATGGGGATTTTTTTGAAAAATATAGCTGGCAGTAGCACTGATTCTTTTGAAAAAGCTAGCTGTGTTAATTTAAGAGTTGAATATCGAAAAAATCCGCTCGGAATTGATGCTGTAAAGCCAAGATTTAGTTGGCAAATTAAATCTGCCAGACGCGCAGCAAAACAGTTGGGATATCGTATTCAGATTGCCTTATCTCAAGAAGATTTATTGACTGAAAAGAACCTTTTTTGGGATTCTGCGGAAGTTTACTGTGATAAATCAATTCACATAAATTATACTGGTTCGAAGAAGTTTCTTTCTCAAAAAAGATATCATTGGCGAGTACTCATCATAGATGAAGCCGGCAACAAAACGGCTTGGAGCGAGGTTGGATGGTGGGAGATGGGACTTTTGAATGTCCAAGATTGGCAAGCTTGCTGGATTGAGCCAGTTGAAAAAAAGAAAAAAGAGAAATTTAAACCAGCTCCTTATTTGCGGAGGGATTTTTTGGTTGAAAAAGAAATAACTCGGGCAAGAGTGTATGTGACAGCTCATGGTATATATGAGCTTTCGATAAACGGTAAAAGGATTGGTGATGAATTTTTTGCTCCTGGTTATACGAGCTATGAAAGCAGGCTTCAATATCAAACATATGATATTACCGACCAGATTAAAAAAGGTAGCAATGTGGTGGGGGCAATCTTGGGCGATGGTTGGTATCGAGGCAAATTGACAATAACTTCGAACAGAAATGTCTATGGCAAGCAGGTTGGCTTGTTGATGCAACTGCAACTTGTTTTTAAAGACGGAAGTGAGCAATTGATAATTACTGATGAAAATTGGAAAGCTACAACTGAGGGGCCAATAAGAAGGTCAGATTCTAAGGATGGAGAAATTTATGATGCCAGGCTTGAAATGTCAGGTTGGGACACTCCTCAATTTGATGATCTAGCTTGGGAAAAAGTGCAAATAAAAAAATATCCATTGACCAAGCTTGTAGCAGCTAGCTCCTGTCCCGTGAGGCATAAAGAAGAATTTAAACCAATTGAAATAAAAAAAATAAAAGAAAGTTTTTTGATAGATTTTGGTCAGAATATTGCTGGTTGTGTGCGGTTTAAAGTTACTGGCCCCGCAGGCAAAGCTATTATTTTTAAGCATGGGGAAGCATTGGATTCAAAGGGAGCGCTCTCACTTGATCATTTACAACCAACAATGCCAGGTGTTGAAAAATTATTACAAGAAGTTCGATATACTCTTAAGGGTGCTGAAATTGAGGTATATGAACCAAAATTTACAGTGCATGGTTTTCGCTATGTTGAGATAACAGGTTGGCCTAAAGAAGAAATTTCGGTTGATGATTTGAGCGCGATTGCGATTTATTCTGATTTGCAGCCAACCGGCACTTTTGAATGTTCTAACGAGAAAATCAATCGTTTGCAAAAAAATATCGAGTGGAGTATGAAAGGAAATTTTTTGGATATTCCCACTGATTGCCCAACTCGCGAAAGAACAGGCTGGACAGGGGATGCTCAAATTTTTTCCAGAACAGCCTCTTTTTTGTTTAACACAACGGCTTTTTTTGAAAAATGGTTGGCTGATTTTTCCATTGATCAAAGAAAAAATGGTTTAATTCCGAATGCAATCCCTGATATTGGGAAAATGCAAACATCCAAATTGCTGAATTTGATGGAAGGTTCAGCTGGCTGGGGCGATGCTGCGGTGATTATCCCTTGGACGCTTTATCAGGTTTATGGTGATGTCGGGGTGCTTGAAAAACAATATGCGAGTATGCAAAAATGGGTTGAATTTGCCTTAGCTCAAGCCAAACGAAAAGATTTTCTTGATCAGTTTAATTTTTTTCAATATTTGAAGCCAAAGTTATTTCGTCATGAAGCGTATGTTTGGGATAATGGTTTTCATTGGGGTGACTGGCTAGCTCCAAGTAGCTCAAATTATGCCTCGGTCAAGATAATGCATAATATCTTAACTAATCAAAAAACTGAATCAATTTTTGCAACTGCATATCTCGCTCATTCAGCTCAATTGCTGTCAAAAATAGCCGGAGTGCTGGGAAAGGAAAATGAAAAAATACAATACGCAAAAATACATAAGAAAATTAAGTTAGCATTTTCCGAGAAATATATTTTTGACAAACAGTTGGAACCACATATGCAAGCAAGTTATATTATGTCGCTAGCATTTGATTTGTTGCCAAAGGAATTTCGTCCCATTGCAATTGAAAGACTGGTTGAATTGATTAAAGCAAGCGGTGATCATTTAGATACAGGTTTTCTCAGTACCCCGCTTATTTGTCATGTTTTGAGTCGGTATGGAAATACTGAGCTTGCTTATAAGCTTTTAAATCAAGAATCATATCCATCTTGGCTGTATGCGATTGAAAAAGGAGCTACTACTATTTGGGAAAATTGGGATGCTATCAATGAAAAAGGTCAGGTAAAAGGCTCACTTAATCATTTTGTTTTTGGCTCAATAGGCGATTGGCTTTATCGTGTGGTAGCTGGAATAGAAATAGACCCTAAAAATCCAGGTTACAAACATTTTTTTATTCAACCACTGCCAGGCGGGGGGCTAACTTATGCAAAAGCAAGTTATCAATCGGGCTATGGCGAAATTATTTCTGCTTGGCAAATTGAAGCTGGGGAAATGTCTTTGCAGGTCAAAATACCTGCCAATACAAGCGCTACGGTCAAATTGCCACAAGCTCAAATTCACAAAGTGTTTGAGGGTAAAGAATACTTATCCAAAAGTTTTGCTATCCAGAATATCAAACAGCTATCAAATAGCGTTACTTTCCTATTAGACGCTGGAGAATATATTTTTTCATGGAAATTAAAATAATTTTTTGAGTTTAAAATGTGAAAAAATTTAGTTTGTGTGGAAAAAAACAGGAAAACTTGGTATAATGAAATTATTAAGCTTAAGATAAACTAAAATGAAAATTCTTTTCTTCAATTATGAATTTCCACCATTGGGTGGCGGTGCGGGCAATGCTTGTTTTTATTTGCTCAGGCAGTATGCTCAAGACCCCAGGGTGGAAGTGGATTTTGTGACGGCTTCAGTGGACGGGCAGCTACATGTGGAAAAATTTGCTGACAACATCACCGTGCATCGCTTGCCGATTGGGAAAAATCAGGCCAATATTCATTTCCAAACCAAAAAAGAATTGCTCAAATACGCGTGGGTTTCATATCAATATGGTCGCCAATTGGCTAAAGAAAAAAAGTATGACCTTTCTCACGCTTTTTTCTCAGTGCCTTGCGGGGCAGTGTCAATGCTCTTGAAATGGGAATTTAAAATTCCATATCTGGTTTCATTGCGTGGCAGTGATGTGCCAGGGTACAGTGAGCGCTTTACGGTTTTGTATAAATTTATCACGCCGATTATTAAATTGATTTGGCGCCAAGCAACTTTTGTGATTGCTAATAGTCAGGGCTTGAAAGAATTAGCACTCAGGGCTGGTGCTGGAAAAGAAATCGGCGTGATTGGCAACGGCATTGATATCGCGGAGTTTTTTCCTGATCGTAGCAAAATCAATCCTGACCAATTTCAACTGCTTTGTGTTTCGCGCGTTACCCCGCGCAAAGGGATTCGTTTTTTGATTCAAGCTTTCAAAATTTTGACCAGTCGTTATCCGCAGTTGCGTTTGCTGGTGGCGGGTGATGGCAATGAAAAAGCTTCTTTGGAGCAATTGGCGCGTGGCTTGGCTTTGGAAGATAAGGTGGTATTTTTGTTTGTTCCGCACGACAAAGTAGTGGAATATTATCAAAAAGCCAATGTGTTTGTGCTTCCTTCCCTTAATGAGGGGATGAGTAATGCAATGCTGGAGGCTTTGGCGTGCGGCTTGCCAATTGTGGCTACGGACACTGGTGGCACGCAAGAGTTGGTGAGCGACGGCAGAAACGGCTTGATTGTCAAGATGAAAGATGCAGATGATTTGGCGGAAAAAATTGAAAAGCTGGTTTTGAATCCGCCGTTGGAAAAAGCAATGGCGCTGGAAAGTCGTCAGTTGGCAGAAAAAATGAGTTGGCAAGTGGTGGCTAGTCAATACTGCGAGCTTTATCAACAAACTAGTAATTTAAATAAAATTAATAATAATTAGGAAATATGAAATCAATCCTCATTGTCGTGCCAGCACATAACGAAGAAAAAAATATTCCCTTGGTTTATGCCCAGTTGAAAAAAGTTTTTACGCTACAAAAACAATATGCTTTTGAAATTTTATTTGTCAATGATGGCAGCACAGACAAAACGCTGGAGGCAATTGAAAAATTGGCCAGTTCTGATCAAAGCGTGAAATATTTGGATTTTTCGCGAAATTTTGGCAAAGAAGTTGCCACCACGGCTGGCATTAATGCTTGCCAAGCGGACGCTTGCATTATGGTAGATGCCGATTTGCAACACCCAGTCGAGCTAATCCCAGAATTTCTTGCCAAGTGGGAGGAAGGTGCGGAAGTGGTGGTGGGTGTGCGCAAAAAAAGCAAAAGCGAGGGTTGGCTCATTAAGCTTGGCTCCAACTTGTTTTATCACATCATCAATCGCATCGCCGAAGTGAAAATTATGCCAAATGCGACCGATTTTCGCTTGATTAACAAAATCGTAGTGGCGGAATTTAACAAATTCACGGAGACAAGCCGGATGACGCGGGCCCTGATTGATTGGTTGGGTTTCAAGCGAGCTTACATTTATTTTGAAGCCAATGAGCGCATTAACGGCACCGCCAGTTATGATTTTTGGAAATTGTTTGGCTTGGCAATGAATAGTTTTGTGTCTTTGAGCTTGGTGCCACTGAAAATTGCTGGCTATTTGGGAATTTGCATTACTTTATTTTCTGGTGCTTCTGGCGCTTATATTTTCTTGGGCAAATATTTTTTACGCGCTCCTTTTGCGTCCACTTTTTCTGATTCGGAAAATTTGGCGATTTTACTGCTATTTTTGGTGGGAGTATTATTGATGTCCATTGGGCTGCTGGCACTCTATGTCGCCAATATCCACCGTGAAGTCATCGGTCGCCCAATTTATGTGGTGAGAAGAAGAAAACTTTAAGCTTTATAGTCTTTCATTATGAAAAAAACAAATTCAATTATCCGATGATGGTATTGATTATAATGAAAAAGAGGACGATGATGAAGATGAAGATGAAGATGACGATGAAGAATCTTACGAAAAATATTTACAAAAATTCAATTCTGAAACAACTAAAAATTATATTCACGAATATCATCCAGAATGTTTACATAAAAATCATGATGAAACTAATAAAATGACTGTAGTAGTAAGAAATAGTGATAATATTATTATAG
>JBAXHR010000031.1:0-9306 GCA_037138835.1 Candidatus Moraniibacteriota bacterium
CTCATCCCAACAACTTTATCATAACAAAAATCCCTATAATTGCCAACATTTGGAAATTGATCAAGAATAATCGCTTTTTGACAAAGTTGCTTTTGATTGTCGAGATATTCAGAGAAACTACACCATTGATAATCTTCGGATTTTTCAATACTATGAATCTCACTATTGCAATTTATATAGGCGGAAATATACAAAAGTAAGTCATTGGAATCGATATGGACAGATTTAAATCTTCCTTGAAATAGTATTCCAGACCGTTCATTTTTCTTGTTAAAATACATCGCATAGCCAGTGCAAACTTTTTTCATAAAAGTTGCAATGCCATTTTCCTGATTTTCTTTTAATAGCAAGTGGAAATGATTTGAATTAACGCAGTATGCAACCAATTCAACCAAGCGCTCAGTCTCTGTTGGAAAAAAATCCATACCGGCTTCAAGAATATCATTGACCAACCAACTGGGCTTATCAGTGTTAAATAATGTTAGTGAATCAATGAATCTTTCATAGTCAACTTTTTTAAAAAAAATTCTTCTCTTTTCAATTCCACGATTAAAAACGTGATAATATTCCCCGGGTGTTATGGTTTCTCTTCTTTTCATACTAAGATATTACCACAACTCGCCCAGCCTAGTCGAGGACGGTCCTCGACTAAAAAAGCGTAAGATGTCAATACCTTACAATCAAAAAAACAAAAAACGCTTTCAATAAGCGTTTTTAGGCTGTTTGCACGGGGATATAGATACGACTAGGAACAATGTTTTGGAAATTTGGAATTCAGTTGAGGCGAGATTGGAGCGGACTGATGCGTTGATGAAAAAACTACTTTAAAACATAGGCTGAAGCTGGCCCTTTGCCAACCTGTTTGATGGTGCCTATCTTTTTAAGTCTTTGCAGATGAAACTGAGCAGTTCTTTTTGGACAACTCAAAATATCCACGACCCTTTCCATAATTTGAACTATTTCTGCACAAAAAAATAATCACGCAATAATCGCGCAAGATATCGCGCAAAGAATTACAAAATTTCAGCTCTAACCAATCCCGACTAAAACACAAAAAACGCTTTAGATAAGCGTTTTTAAGCTGTTTGCACGGGATGAGAGAATCGAACTCCCGCCAGCGGATTTGGAGGCCGCTGTTCTACCATTAAACTAATCCCGCAACGCCATGCTGGTGCATGGAATTTTTAATTTTAAATTTGAAATTTAAAATCTAAGTGAAACCCGTCAGTCGTGACTGACAGGTTATTTCATTTCCTTGTGTTCTGTGTGTTTGCGGCAGAATTTGCAATACTTTGAAAGCTCCAATTTTTCCTTGATCGTTTTCTTGTTGCGAGAAGTGTAATAAGTAATGTTCTTGCATTCGCTACATCTCAACTTCACCAAATTTTCTTTCGTCTTTGTCGCCATATTTGTCTGTGAGGTACGAACAGCTACAAATATGAGCGTCCCGCACCAATTCTTTATTAAAATTTACAATTATTGCCAACCTGAGCCGTAGGCGTTACCGCGAAATAAAATTTCATTTTTCAACAAACTCCCTTCGGAATTTGGTGCTGGGGCGCCATACCTTTTCAGTTTTCCTGAGCCGTTGTGCGGAATCGGACCGCAGACCTCATCCCTCATTTATACCTCTATTTTTAACACGCATATATCGTAGAGGATTAGACTGTATATTGAACATATCTTTTTAAAAAAGACTTAGTTCCCCTTGTCAGTCGTTCGGGCGCAAGCGCCACGGTCTGAGCCAAATGCAAGGCCTTTAACCGTTATTCGGGATTCGTCACCCAGTTTCCTGAGTGATGGGCAATGAGTTTACCAAGGATGTGCTCTACCAACTGAGCTACAACGGCAACATTTTTTGGTAGTTATAAGAACTTTTCTGCAAGAACTAGGCGTCGCGTCGTTTGTTCGTCGACACTCACAAACTCCTTGTCCGCGGCAGCGCCAAATGCTCATCCGCATTTGTCGACATTCGCTGCAAAATTTTCCTGCTGAAAAATTTCTAGCTCATTTCTGCCGGTTCGAATCCCTTTTCGCTATCATATAAAAATTTAAAAACTAATGTCTTTAGGGACATTTGTTTTTAAATTTTGGTGGGCAGAGAGGGATTCGAACCCCCGAAGGCGTGAGCCGTCTGGTTTACAGCCAGATCCAGTTGACCACTTTGGTATCTACCCGAACACTGTATCTTGTATGCAGTATTTCGTATTTTGTATAAAAAATACAAGCTACAAAATACTGCATACAAAATACACTTTTGAGCCACTCACCGGACTTGAACCGATAACCTACTGTTTACAAAACAGTTGCTCTACCAATTGAGCTAGAGTGGCAAACACAATTTATCAATTATAACCAAAACTCAGAAAAAAACAAGTCTAGGGGGTTTCTTGCCTATTTCAACATACTTTCCAATTTTCGAATGCGGGTTTTGGCTTTGTGATGAGCAGGGCTCAATTTCAACACTTGGCGAAAACATTCCAAGGAGTCGCTGTGATTTTCTCGCTCCAGATAATAATCACCGAGTCTTTCATAAGCCTCAATGTCGCGCGGGTTGACTGCAATGCGCTTGATCAAAACCTCTTCCAGCTTTGCTTTGACCCTGGTCTTTGGCGATGAACTTGCTACGGTTGAAATTTCTTTGGCAGGCACATAATTGGAAGGCAAAACCATCTCTTTCACTCTTGGACGATCATCTTCAAGTGTTTGCAAAATTTCAGTTGATGGTTGCAAGACTTCTGGAGTTTGCTTTTTTCTTTCTTGATCTGTTTTCATTCGTCGCTCCCTTTTTTCCTTGATAGAATGAAAAAGTTCATTGCTAGCGTTGTGAAATTTCAGTGCCAATAATTTGGCACGATGCATCATTTTTTCCAACAAGCCCAAGCCCCATTGACTCAAAAGGGACTTCAGCGCGTCAATTTTCTTGAAAGCTTGTTGCTGTTTGACATTCTCAACCACAAGCTGCTCAACTGAAACATTTTCCATTTTGCGAAACAAAAAAACAATCAACGCTCCCGCGCTTAAGATGATGATAAATGGTGGTAAGATATAATACAACATTTTAATTTAAAGTAAATTTTCTTTTTTAACCACCACAATGGTGCCGTCAATCATCCGCACTTTGATGTCGCAAGTCAGCGCGTTAAGCTCAATCACTTCGCCTTTGCCTTCTTTTAGTTTCACACTGCTATGTAATTCTGGCATTCCTGCCAACATTTGTTGATATTGTGCGGCTTCATAGGAAAGACAACACATCAAGCGCCCACAAACTCCTGAAATTCGCTCACTTCCACGATGTGCCACTTGTTGCACCCTGGCCATATCAATCGAAATACTCGGCAAACTCCCTGGAAAACGCAAGCAACAAAGGTCTCGTCCACACACTCCGCAGCCACCCAACTTGCGAGCTTCATCGCGCGAACCCACTTGATGCATCCGCACACTGCGATGGAAAATTCGCGAAAGATTTTTCACCAAATCTCGAAAGTCCACTCGCTCATCAGAAGTGAAAAGCACAATCGCACTGTTGCCATCCAAACTGATATGTGCATCAACTAATTTCATGTTCAAAACCAAGCGTTTGATTTCAATTTTGCTCAATTTCAAAATTTCGGCTTTCTTTTCTTTGTTCTTTTCAAAAGCTTCAATATCCCGCACCGAAGCTCGCCTCACAATGACAGTTTTGCGTTCATCTTTGACAAATTTGTCGTTCTTTTCAATCACGCCAATTTCATTGCCAGCTTCATCCTTGACTACTACCAAGTCTCCGTCAGCAAGTTCAAGTTCGCTCAAGCATTTGCGCGAAGGTTCCCAGCTATAAACCCTGACTGAATATGTATACATACCGTTCTTTCTTTTACAATTCAAAGCGCACTATTTCTCCAATTTGGATATTTTCTCCCATTTTTCCCACATTTTCCACAATCAAATCGCCAACCGTTTTTGAAGGATCCTTCACAAAAGCTTGGGTTAGCAGTGCTGACTCTTCACGGAATTTCTTTTCTTTGCCAGCCATAATCTTTTCCAACATTTCGGCTGGCTTGCCTTCATTGGCAAGTTGCGCTGCCCAAATTTCTTTTTCCTTCTCCACCAACTCAGCCGAAACCTCTTCTGGCTTGATGAATTTTGGAGCCAATGCTGTCGCATGCATTGCAATATCCTTGGCCAATTGTTGGAAATCTTCGTTGCGAGCCACAAAATCAGTTTCACAAAGCAATTTCAGCAAAGTTCCCATCCGATTGTTGGAATGGATATAAGAAACAATCACGCCCTCTTTGGCTTCTTTGTCAGCGCGCTTGAGCGCTTTACCTGCGCCTTGTTTGCGCAAAATTTCAATGGCCTTTTCCTCATTGCCACCAGCCTCATCAATAGCTTTTTTGACTGCTACCATCCCAGCGCCAGTGCGCTCTCGAATTTTTTTGATCAGTTCCAACATAGTCTTTTTTAATACGAATGATGCGAATCTAATGCAAATCTACAAACATGCGAACATTCGCGAATATTCGCAGATTCCAATTATATGCATCAATTTGCATTATTTATATTTTTGGTTATTATTTGCATATTCGCGTTATATGCATAAATTTGTTTATTTGTATTATTAGGCTTCTTTGATTGCTTTGAAAGCGTAGGCAAGAATGATGCGAATGGAAGAAATTGCATCATCATTGGCTGGAATTGGATAGTCAATTTGAGAAGGATTGGTGTTGGTGTCGGCAATTGCAATTACTGGCACGCCCATTTTTCGGGCTTCCATAATTGCCAAATTGTCTTCTTTGATACTGGTGGCAAAAATTGCGCCGGGAAGTTCAGTCATAAATTTGATTCCGCCCATGCGTTTTTCCATTTTTTCCAGTTCCTCAATTTTTTTCATTTGTTCAAACTTGGTATATTTCTTGTATTCATCCTTGGCAAGCTTGTCTTGAGATTCAACCAAATAGCGCGTGCGCCCACGAATAATTTTGAAATTGGTGAAAGTTCCACCCAACCAGCGCTCAGTCACAAAAGGCATCCCTGTTGCCTGCGCCAAATCTTGCACCAAATCTTTGGCTTGAATCTTGGTTCCCACAAAAAGAATATTTTTGCCACTTTTCTTGATGGTCTTGATGAAATCAATGGCTTCTTGCATTTTTTCTTGAGTCTTTTGCAGGTCAATGATGTTGACCCCTTTGCGAGTGGTGTAAATATATTCGTCCATTTTTGGATTGCGACGAGCTTTCTGATGGCCAAAATGCACCCCATTTTTCATCATTTCTTCGAGCGTAAACTCGATTTTGGAAACATCCAAAGAAGCGAAATAATTTTCTCGCTCTACTGGTTTTTTTGTCACAACTTCCTGAGCAGATGTTGCTTGCGTTTTTTCTTCAGTCATTGTTTTTTGCCCTGCCAAAATGCTGTTTTCCAACAGCAAATCAAGCCGGGCTTTTTCCTTAATTATTACTTTCCGCCTTTTTAGGGCGGTGCAATCACCTACTTTGCCTTTTGTGTGGCTCTAATCCCGAAAATCAATCGGGACAGGAAAGAGCCCAGGAAAGTATGTTTTTTCAAATAGTGAGTACAAGGTCAAGTATAACAGAACCTTGGCCCTTGTCAATTCCGAATAGCTGTGCTACGGTAATTGAGTACTCGAATACTATTTTAAAAGTTAATTCTAAGTTGACTTGATTAATGTCATCTTGAGCGTAGTTTTTTGTCCCAAGACAAAAAACGAAGTCGAAAGATCTGAGCTCAGATTTCTCGATTCCTCCGCCTGCTGGCGGATTCACTTGGAATGACAAATGACTAGCAATTTGGCTTAATTTATCTTTACTTTATGAAAAAAACCATTCACCCGACTTATTTCCCCAAAGCTGTGATCACCTGCTCTTGCGGGGCGACCTTGGAAACTGGCGCTACCCAAGAAGCGATGAATATTGAAATCTGCAGCGCTTGCCATCCTTTTTACACTGGCAAGAAAAAAATGATTGACACCACCGGACGCGTTGACCGCTTCAAGAAACTTTCTGAAAAATCCGCTATTAAAAAGGAAGCTGTCAAAGCCAAACCAGCCAAAGCTCCAAAGGAAAAGACTGAGAAGAAAAATGTGATCAAGAAATAATAACTGCATGTCATCCTGAATTTATTTCAGGAACTCTATTATAGAAAATCACACTAGACAAAGTAAGTAGATTCTGAAACAAGTTCAGAATGACATTTCTTAAAAGAAGCCTCGAAAGGGCTTCTTTTTTTGATGATATGAAATCACTTGACTTTTTGCCAAAAGCGTACTAGACTATTTAGTCCTTAAAATAAGGCATAATTTTAAAAGTTTTGGCAATTACGCAGCTCTTGAACAACAACTAAATAGTGGAGATAGACATGCTTTCTCAATACTGGAAAAGGAATCTGTGGTGGAAAATTAAGGGTTCTTGGTTGAATAATATTTATCCACTATATCATAGCGGATGGAGTCACAATCTCGAAGGCACCTACTATATCAAACGATTACCGAATGATATAAAGATTCAAGTATACTATTCACATTCACAGCAAAAATGGACAACAGAGCTTCTTATAAATGAAAAAAAGCAATCCTTACAATCCCATTTAACAGAAGCACGGGAAGCTCTCCAAAAACTTCCAAGGAGAGTACTGGCAAAGATTGAGCTGTCTAATTTGTTATAACCAAAACAAAGCAATCAAAAAAAGTCATACCCATGCAACATCAGGGTGTGACTTTTTTATTTGCTTTTTTTCAAAATCCTATTCAAAAACATTTTTTAAAAACCCTCGTCCCACCAGCAAAGAGTGCAAAGGCAATGAGAGCGGCAGCGAGGATGGTGAAAATTTTTCACACAGCTTTGAAAAAAATTTTATACTTTTCACTTTACATCTGCCTTTTAATGGGCTATTATTAAAAAACTATGAATATCAAATTAGACGCTATCAAAAAAGAATATGATGACATCACGGCCGAGTTGAGCGCTCCGGAGATTTTGAACGATCCCAAAAAAATGGCCACTCTTGGCAAAAGACAATCGGAACTCTCGGAAATGGTTGGAAAAATCAATGAATTGGAAAAAATTGCGCGCACTATGCAAGAAAATGCTGAAATGATCAATGCCAGCGAAGAAGACCCTGAAATGAAACAAATGGCGATGGAAGAAAACATCGAGCTAGCTGGGCGCAAAGCGGAAATCGAAAAAGAAGTTGAAATGATGCTCATTCCCAAGGACCCCAATGACACCAAAAATGTCATCGTGGAAATTCGTGGTGGCGCCGGTGGGGATGAATCCAGTCTTTTCGCAGCCAGTCTTTTTCGGATGTACAGCAAATTTGCGGAAAAAAATCGTTGGTCAATTGCATTGCTTAATTCCAACCAAACAGAAGTTGGCGGTTTCAAAGAAGTCGTCTTTGAAATTAATGGCAGGGATAATAGCAACCCAGTTTTTGCCAAAATGAAATTTGAATCAGGCGTCCACCGCGTGCAGCGCATTCCCGAGACTGAAAAACAAGGACGCATTCACACTTCCACTGCCACTGTTGCCGTGCTGGCTGAAGCTGAAGAAGTTGATTTGGTCATTGGTGAAAATGATTTGCGCATTGACACTTTCTGCTCTTCTGGTCCTGGCGGACAATCTGTCAACACCACCAAAAGCGCCGTGCGCATCACACATATTCCAACTGGCGTGGTGGTTTCTTGCCAAGATGAAAAATCGCAGCTCAAAAACAAGGACAAAGCGATGAAAGTTTTGCGCTCGCGCCTTTTGCAAGCGCAAGAAGAAAAACTTGCCAAGGAATTGGGCGACGCTCGCAAAAGTCAAATTGGCACGGGAGATCGCAGTGAAAAAATCCGCACCTACAACTATCCGCAAGACCGCATCACCGACCACCGCATCAAACAATCTTGGAGCAACATCGAAGGCATCCTTGGTGGCGACCTTGACCCGATTATTTCGGCCTTGCGAGAAGAAGATATGAAGCTGAAGATGGCTAGTGAATAATTTCCAATAAACAAAGAATAATAAAAGAAATACGACAAAGCTGATGTTCTTTTTTTGATGAATTAAAAAAACAAAGGAGGTGATAAAAGTGAAAAATGTCTCACAATATTCCACCTAAAAAAATCGGCGCATAGTGGGGCTTGATTGAATGTAAAAAAAAGTAGGTTCAAATACGCATCCTACTTACCTTCTAATGAGGAGACTGCCTTCCTCTCAAGCTTACAAATCCAAAACCCTTAGCTAGAGGTAAATGGGTGGCTTTAGCTAAAGGTAGGCAGTAGGTTGAGTGAAACAACCTAGAAGAGACATTCGATCTCATCTCACAAAAACGCCGGGAGATCCCTTTCCGGCGTTTTTTATTTTAAAACACTGAAAGCTCACCAAAATTTATGCAAACTATCATAGAAATACAGAAAAGATATTACCAAAAAATAGCACTTCTTGATCTCGAGCTTCTTATTTGCTATGCCCTAAAAAAATCCAAGGAATTCATCCTAACTTATCCAGAATATCCAGTGACTGACAGTCAAGCGCTAGCAATCAGCGAGTTAGCCAAAAGAAGAATGAAAGGCGAACCAATTGCTTACCTCGTCGGCCACAAAGAATTTTTCGGCTTGGATTTTCTCGTCAACTCCCACACTCTTGTACCAAGGCCAGAAACGGAAATGCTCGTCGAGCAAGCTCTCCATGAAACATATAGCATGGAACATGAAGCAAGAGACACTTATATTGTTGATGTTGGCACAGGCTCAGGTTGCATCATCACGGCTATTGCAAGCACAATGGAGCATGGAACATGGAGCATGGAGCAAAAAAAATGCTTGCGATACTATGCAACTGACATTAGCAAAGAAGCGCTAAAAGTTGCCAAGAAAAATGCTAAGCTTCATAGCATTGAAAAAAAAATAAAATTCCTGAATGGCAATTTACTTGAACCACTTTTCCATGATTCATGTTCCATGTTTCATGTTCCATACTCCATGATCATCATCGCCAATCTTCCTTATCTCTCGAAAGAAATTTACCAAAGTGCGCCAAGGGATGTGAAAAAATACGAACCCAAAACCGCCCTTTTCAGCAGTGAAAATGGCCTCGCCCACTATCACGAACTTCTAAAGCAAATCAACCAAAATTTTGCGCCATGTTCCATGCTCCATGTTTCGTGTTTTCTGGAAATAAGTCCTGAGCAAAAATTGCCCTTGACCAAAATTGTCAAAACCATTTTCCCCACCGCAAAAATCGAATTCAAAAAAGATTTAGCTGGGAAATGGAGGTTGTGCAAGATTAAAATTAAATAAAAAAACTGTATTTCTTCTCCCCAACC
>JBAXHR010000032.1:0-9048 GCA_037138835.1 Candidatus Moraniibacteriota bacterium
CTTGGCTGACGTCGCGGTAAACTTCGCCCATGGTCCAGCTTTGCAGAAACGGACAATATATCTGGTTCGAGAGAAAGGAATCCCACTGTTGTTGATTGGTCGCTATAGAGGCGGACATATTGTTATATTGTTAGATTGTTTCATTGTTTGCTAGAGGTCGGAGCTCAACTTTGCTACTAACAATGTCACAATGTAGCAATGTAACAATATAGCAATTTTACAGCCCTGCCTTTTTCAAGTCCTCAAGTAATTTCTTCTGCTCACGGTTGAGGTTCTTCGGCACATCCACCACGATTTTCACCAATTGACTGCCCCGAGTTGAAGTGCGACCAAGCTGCGGCACCCCCTTTTCCTTGATGCGAAAAGTTTCCCCGCCTTGCGTGCCCGCCGGAATTTTGATGGACAGTTTGCCATCAATGGTTTTGACTTCGATTTTGTCACCAAAGACTGCTTGCGAAAAAGAAATATGTTCTGTTGACAACAAGTCATTGCCTTTGCGCTGAAAAAAATTGTGCGCCTTGATGTGAATGTTGACAAACAAATCCCCATTGCTTGAACCGCGCTCACCTGCCTCGCCTTGACCTTGCAAAGAAATTGTTTGCCCATCAGAAATCCCTGCGGGAATGTCAAAAGCAATTTTTTGATTTTCCTTCATGCGACCATCCCCAGAGCATTTGCGACATTTTTTCGCGTAGGTTTTGCCTGCTCCTTGGCAAGTTGGACAAGTCGAGGCTTGCACAAAATTGCCAAAAAAACTTTGCACCGTTTGCCGAATTTGGCCGGCACCTTTGCAAGTGTGACAAGTTTCTTGGCGCGAACCCGCCTCGCCGCCTGTGCCTGCGCAAGCATCACAAACCATCCGACGCAAAAGCGAAACTTCTTTGCGCACGCCCGCCACCATTTCTTCAAAAGAAATTTCCGCGTCAATCTGAATGTCGCGACCCTTGCGCGAACCTTGCCTGCCACCACTGCCACCAAAAATATCTGAAAAAATATCTTCAAACCCGCCACCATTAAATTCAAAGCCTTGCCCACCACCTTGTTGAAAACCCGAAAAATCAAAGCCTCCAAAACCACCACCAAATCCTTGACTGCCCCCACCGCCTCTTTGCGCTTGCTCAAAAGTCTGGCCATATTGATCATATTGCCCGCGTTTTTCTTTGTCCGACAAAACTTGATAAGCCGCGTTGATTTCTTTGAACTTCTCCGCGCTCCCACCTGCCTTGTCTGGATGATGTTTGTGCGCCAATTTTCGATAAGCCTTCTTGATCTCCTCATCACTCGCCCCCTTGCTAACGCCCAGGGTTTCGTATAAGTCTTTTGTCATATATTTGATATAGTTAATTTTAACAAAAACAATTAAACATTTTCGCTCTTCAAAAAAATAATTCAGAAGAAGGTAACAAAAGTTTGAAGAAGTAGGCATGGGAATTTGGGAAGAAGAAACTGAAAATCTTTTTTCTTATTTCTTTTTTCTCAAACCTATTTCCAATGCCCTATGTTCCTCACTGGAAATGCAAGCCTAATGACTAATTTCTCATGACCAGACTTACAGCCAGTGACCAATGTTCCTCTGCTATTCTACACCAAAAACCAAAAATTAGCAATCCCCTGACAAGAGTGCTAATTTTTAGAATAAAAAAAGACCCGTGGACAACTAACGCCACAGGTCAAAAAATAAATCGCAACTACAATTATTTTTTGATAATTGTTATCACCCCTTAAAAATACCCTTGACGTTATTTGTGAAAATTACAGCACCACTAACGCCAACTAAAATTGCAACTGCGCAAATGAGATATTCAACGATAGATGCATGATATATGTCACCCATGTTTATCCTAACCAAGCGAAGCAAATACCCGCAAATCGCACTCATTGATAGTCCTAAAAACATACCACCTATATTCTTCATTTTTTCGATATCTATGCCTCCATTGAGGCGTTGTTAAAAAAACTATTTACCTTTCAAAAATACCCTTTATCTTAGCACACTTTATCCTACCTGTCAAGCCAAAATAAAATCACCTCTTTTTTTAGGCGATTTTTGCTTTAAATAAAGGCTATTTCGAAAAATAAAAAACAGCAATAAAAAATCCCTACGAAGCTCGCCTGCTTTTGGATGGGGCTGGCGAGGTTGATTGCGAATTGACAGTTTGGTTTGCACTGCCACTCGTTGTGCCAGCATTTGAAGTGGCATTATTCACTCCCACTTGATTGGAATTTTTGAAAATATTTGCAATCACCACCACCGCAAAAATGACAGTAAAGACAAAAATTGAGGCAAAAACCAAAAACTTGTTCTTCATTGTTTCAAAAAAATTACGATTTAATTTTCACCCAAGAACTCCTACGCCAAGAGTTGAAAATTTCTTTCAGGGAAAGCTGTTTTTATAATCCCCAATTTTCTTTTTTGTATTTTTCTTTTTGCGAAATAATTTCAATTTGTTTTTGAATCTCCTTAATATCGTTTTCATTTAACGGTTCAAATTTATCATAAAATCCAGTTGACCTATCCGGAAGATAGACTGACTCTGGGAAAATCTGCCAAACTGCATTACTTGCCCGCCCATAAAGATGCAAATGAAAAAGTGGCTTACCTCCTGTTTTATAAGCCCAATTACCCATATCTTGATAATTGATTTTCACAACAGGAATTCCGCAGTTATTCATAGCGGTTTCAAAAGCCTCACCAGCCACCATAGTTAATCGCATAAATTCTATCGCCAATTTTGGTGAAAGCTGAGTGCGATCAGCTAGGTGTTTTTTGGGTGCAATTTTAATATGCCCACCATCCAAACGATCAACATGCGGTCTCTCAAATGATTCAACAATAAAATTTTCTGTTTCGTAAATTTGAGCCATCTCTGTTCTTTTAAAAAATTATTCTCAATTACAATGCTTTAAAATAAATTCCGTAATATCTTCGATTATTTTTTGGAAATCATCCGGCTTTGAAAAATGATGATTTGCATCTGGAAGAATTTCAAGCTTACAATCTTGAACAACACTGGAAAGTTTCTGAACATGGTCTATTGTTATAAACTCATCATTATCTCCTATAATAATCAGGGTAGGAATTTCAATTCTTTTTCCAGCTTCTAGCGCATTATTGTTTGAAAAATCTTCAACAAAAGAATAATTAACCCTGGAAAAACTACCGTCTCCATTATTATATCTCACATATCCGTCTTCTCGCCAATTTTCCATCCCCTTTTCTCCTCTTATTTTCAATTCAGTCTCATAATAATCTACTACCGGACATTTAAGAGCAAGAACGAAAAGATCTCTTGATTTTGATGTGGCTATAATTGCAGAAAAACCTCCAAAACTTGAGCCCTCCAAACCTATTTTTTGATATCCTAATTCCTTTAAAAAATCAATCGCGCAAAGAATATCTTCAACGGCCTTGGAAACATTTATTTCTTCAAAATTGCCTTCGCTTTCTTTATGCCCAAAAAAATCAAATCGAAAAGTCGAAACGCCTTTTTCTCCTAAGGTTTTTTCAAGAGCTATATTCGTACTACTGTCCTTGCCAGTAGAAAATCCATGACAAAGAATAATGATAGGCCTGTTTTTGTCACCTGTCGGATTAGAAAGCACACCGCAAAGTTTCAAGCCTTCCTTATTTTTGAAATATATTTTTTCCTGCATAAAAATTTTCAAATTAAAAGTTCCCTCTCCTCCACTCACTTCTCTTCTGATGCATCCTTTCATTGAACCCGCCTTGCTGGACAAAATCGACGCTCAATTTTGCCAGTTGTTTGTCGAGCAAATAATTCGTTTGATGAATCAGACAAACGAGCATATTGGCAGCGGACTCAGCATCGCTCAAATAAGACTGATAAGTCGCATAAGGCGGATTTTGATAGCACAAATTTCTGACCGCTCGGGCTTGCGGAAAATCTTTTGTCCAAAGTGGCAAATTTCGCTGCCGGAGAAAATCCTCATAGTCCAACAGCAATTCTTCCAAACTTGCCCGCGCCACATTGGTCAATTTTAGTTCGGTATTTTTGGAAGTTCCAGCTGCCCTGCTCCCTTCGGCAATATTTTGTCTGCCACTGCGCGCCGCTTGCACCATTTGGTCGTTGGTTCTGCTTTTGTAGTCCAAAAATTTCTTGCAAAACTCAACTGTTAAATCATACACCAAAGTCGACATTTGAAAAGACTTCAAATCGCGATAACCACCATGCGCGAACATTAATTTTTTACTAGGACTAGAACAATCTGTCCTATCTGTCTTATTCGTCATATGTTTTTGTTTTTTCCATTTTACCACAAAAGGCGAGAAAAATCTCAACATTTTTTCACATTCCCGCATCCCGCATTCTTTCGTCCGCGCAGTGCGTAGGCAAAAAACGAATGATGAGCGTTAAAAAATTTTCAGCGAGCTTTTTCAGCAGAAAAAGTGCAGCGAGAATTTTAATTGGCTTTCAAAATCTTTGATTTTGTCCAGACAATATATACCCGAAGGGTGAAGCGAAGAACGAAGTTTTTGCCCCAGCAACAAGCACGTGCGGGATTTCTTTTGTAACTTTTCTATTAAAAGAAAGGTTAACCTAGAATTTTTAACGAAAGAGCGAGGCATTTAGCCTCGCTCTCAAAAAGTTTTTTATTTCGTCTCCCCTTCCACTTCTGCATCTTTGACTTCTGGTTCACCTTCTTTTTTTGACTCACCAGCTTCAGTCGGTTGCCCGTCTGCCGATGAGGCAGGAGCGGCATAAAGTTTTTCGCCAATCTTTTGCGCAGCTTGCGAAAGAGTTTCAGTCTTGGCTTTGATAGCGCTCAAATCTTCACCATTTTTCACCTTGTTCAATTCTTCAATCGCCTCTTGCACAGGTTTTTTCTCATCTTCCGTGAGCTTGTCACCTGCATCGCGCATCGCTTTTTCAGTAGAATAAACCAAAGTGTCAGCCAAATTGCGAGCTTCAACCAATTCTTTTTTCTGCTTGTCCTCTTCGGCATGCATCTCAGCATCTTTGGTCATTCTTTCAATTTCTTCTTTTGAAAGTCCGGAAGAAGCTTCAATTTTGATGGATTGTGATTTGCCCGTGGCTTTGTCTTTGGCAGTCACATTCAAAATTCCATTGGCATCAATGTCAAATTCCACTTCCACTTGCGGAATGCCACGAGGTGCTGGTGGAATGCCATCAAGAATAAAGCGACCCAAAGTTTTGTTGCCGGAAGCCACTTCGCGTTCACCTTGCAAGACATGAATTTCCACACTTGGCTGATTGTCAGCCGCGGTTGAAAACACTTGCGCTTTGGAAGTTGGAATGGTTGTATTGCGATTGATGAGTGGTGTGGAAATTCCGCCCATGGTTTCAATGCCCAAAGTAAGTGGGGTCACATCAAGGAGCAACACATCTTTGACTGAACCTTCCAGCACGCCTCCTTGAATGGCAGCGCCCAAAGCCACCACTTCGTCAGGGTTCACGGTGATGTTTGGTTTTTTGCCAAAGAATTTTTCCACGGTTTGCAAAACCAAAGGCATTCTGGTCATTCCACCGACCATCACGACTTCATTAATATCACTTGTGCCAAGCTTGGCATCAGCAAGTGCCTTCTTTACTGGCTCCAAAGTCTTGGTCACCAAGTCGCCCACCAATTCTTCCAATTTGGCGCGAGTCAATTTCATCACCAAATGTTTTGGACCACCCGCATCAGAGGTGATGAAAGGTTGATTGATTTCACTTTCCATTGCGGTGGAAAGTTCGATTTTGGCTTTTTCAGCCGCCTCTTTAATGCGTTGCAAAGAAAGTGGATCGTTGGAAAGGTCGATGCCTTCTTGCTTCTTGAATTCGGTGATGATCCAAGAAATGATCACTTGGTCAAAATCATCACCACCAAGATGCGTATCGCCATTGGTTGATTTCACTTCCACGGTGTCGCCTCCCACTTCCAAAATGGAAATGTCGAAAGTTCCGCCGCCCAAATCATAAACCGCAATTTTTTCATCTTGTTTTTTGTCAAAACCATAAGCCAGTGCAGCAGCCGTTGGCTCATTGATGATGCGACGCACATTGAGGCCCGCAATTTCCCCAGCTTCTTTGGTCGCTTTTCTTTGAGAATCATCAAAATAGGCAGGCACCGTGATCACCGCATCGGTGATTTTTTCGCCCAATTTTTCTTCGGCGTCACTTTTGATTTTTTGCAAAATCATTGCTGAAATTTCTTGGGGGGTGTAATCTTTGTCACCCATCGTCACTTTGACAGTTTCGCCGGCGTGCACAATTTTGTAAGGCATGGTCTTTTCATCGCGTTGCACTTCCGCGTCATGATAAGCGCGTCCGATCAAACGCTTGATGGAAAACAAAGTGTTGCCAGGATTGGTCACGCCTTGGCGTTTGGCCAAAAGTCCCACCAATCTTTCGTTGGCTTTAGAGATAGCCACCATTGAAGGCGTGGTACGATTGCCTTCTTTGTTCTCAATGATTTCTGGTTTGCCACCCATCACGACTGCAAAAGCCGAGTTTGTGGTTCCCAAATCGATTCCAATAATTTTACTCATATACTTGTCAGCAATCAACATCCAACATTCAAAATTCAATAGATAGTTGTAAATTGTTGCTAATTAATTACTTAATTTATTACTTAATTATTTTTCATATTTTATACAAAACATTTTACACTTTATACATTATACAAAATACTTCATACATAATACATGCAACTACTCCACCACCACTCTCGCTGCCCGCACCACGCGGTCGCCAATTTTGTAGCCTTTCATCATCACTGTTTTAATTTTATTCTGAAACTTTGGCTTTTCTTCTTCGCAGTCGCAGTGTTCACATCCACAATGCTTATCCTCAATTGCCTCATGCAGGGCGGGGTCAAAATTGTCTCCCACTTTCGGGGCAATTTCTGTCACCCCATTTTCCGTCAGCACGCTTTCCAATTGTTTTTGAATGTACATAATCCCTGTCACCCAACCACCATCTTTCTGATCTTCGGGAATGTGCCCTGTGGACATTTGAAAATTGTCCAACACGGGGATGATTTGCAGGATGATGTTTTGCGTCGCATATTTGAGCAAATCTTTTTGCGAATCAGCTTGCATCTTCTTATAATTTTCAAAATCCGCCTGCGCCCGCTTCCAATTTTCCAAATTTTCCTGCACTTGTTTTTTCAAAACTGAAACTTCATCTTCTACCACATTATCTTCGACTAAATTTTCAGAAACAATATTTTCTTCTTTCAAATCCTCTTGCGTTTCCTCATCTTTTTCAATTTTCACCTGTTTTTTTGTCATAAATTTTATTTCAAAAATTACAAATTACTTTATTTTAAAAACCTATCCTAACAATATAACAATGTAACAATGTAACAATTTCATATTTTTCGTTAAGAAACTAAAAAGCTAACGCCTGATAAGCTAATTACGATTACAGTTGACGCTCCCAAAAGTTTCTGCACATATTCAATCATTGATTTGTTCTTGGCATAGGCCATTCGCTTTGGGCCAATCAGTGCCAAAATGCCCTTTTCGCCAGAACTCAATTTGTAAGGTGACACAATCATCGAACAATTTGAGGCCTCCACGATTGGGTTTTCCTTGCCAATGAAAATTTTGATTTCGCCGTCTTTGATATTCTTGGTCAATTGCTCAAATTTCTCATCCACATAGTCCAGCATTTCCACCAACCGACACATTTCATCCATCTCCTGAAATTCTGGCGCTTCCATCAACTCCCGCATTCCGAAATCTGAAAATTCTGAGTTGTCGACCATCCCACTGATGGCAAAATTTCCACTCAAGTGAGAAAGCAATTTCGCAGTCGTTTTGGTCAGGCGGGTGTTTTGCGCTTTGAGTTTCAGAAATTCCCGTTGCATATTTTGCTGTTCTTGCTTGGAAAGCTCCTTGTCTTTCATCATCTCTTCCACAAAATAGCGATAACCTTGGTCAGTCGGAATGCGCCCTGCGCTGATGTGCGGTTGAAAAAGAAAACCTTCCTCTTCCAGCACCATCATATCGTTGCGAATTGTGGCAGGGCTGACTTTGAATTTATACTTGCCCACCAAAATCTGACTGCCTACGGGCACAGCTGTCTGCGTATATTCTTCGATCACCGCCGCCAAAATTTTTTCTTGTCTATCGTTCATAAGTGTATGCTAATTTTTGCGAATTTTTATCTAATCTTCGCGAATAGCTACTTGCAATTATTTGCGACTATTTGAAAACACATTTGCAACTATTCACAATAGTATTTATTCGCGACTATTTGTAATACTTTTATTGTATATTATGCATTAGCAGTCGTCAAGTCCGAGTGCTAACTGCTCAAATACTACGCTTTCGCAAGCCATTTCTGGCATTAAAAAAACTCGCTATCATTGCGAGGATTTTGTACTCAAAATCCGAAGCAATCCAGGGCTATGCTCCACTCTGGATTGTTTCAGATGATTACATCCTTGCAAAGACAATTTTAAAAAAACAAAAGTGTTGCAAATTTATGCATATGCATTTTTTTGACACACCTGATAACCTGATAATTTGATAATAAAATCCAGTAAAGATGGTATCCACAAGCAATATGCTAATTCCCGCATATGCGGGAATTAGCATATTGCAGAAAAAAATTGGCATCAAAAAAAGCCCTCTTTAATAAAGTCGAGCCTTGAAAAAAATTTAACCAATGCCGTGACTGGATGTCACGGCACTAGCTGATAAATCAGGGAATACGAAATTGTATCCTTTTAAAAATTCCCTGGCCATTTTGTACAACCTTAAAAGAAATGTCATCGCCACCACTCTCAGGTTTAAGATTTAAAATTATTAAGTAATTTTCTGCAATAACATTTTCCTTTAGCAGTGTCCTATAATCACTAATTTGGGAAATTGAAAACATATTAACAAAAAAACGCGTTCTTTTCGCGCCATATTTTGAAGCATAGCCTTTACGAATAGAACCATCGTTCATTACTTTCCAATAACCTCCAATTTTATTTCGCATAAACATAGTTGCAATCACACTTTCTTCAATCTTCTTGGTTAGGCACCACACAAAATTAACTTTTCAAAATAGATATTTTCCTGTATAATAT
>JBAXHR010000033.1:0-9029 GCA_037138835.1 Candidatus Moraniibacteriota bacterium
CATTTAAACATGCCATCATCTAAACATTTAAACAAGCAATCATTGGACTTGGCTTTGAATATCGCAAGAATAGCAAGATTGGGACTAAACTGGACTAAACAAGCCTTTACAAGAGCCAATTTATAGGTTAAGATAAAAGCTGAGAGATAAAAACCCTACTGACTTGGTAGGAAATAATTTTTAGCCTTCAAGAAAATATGGGAAAAGACGATGTTGCAATCAGATTTAATAAGGTTTCTTTTGAATATTCTCAAGACAAGCCAATTTTAGAAGAGGCTTCTTTTGCGCTGCGCCAAGGCACAAAAATGACTTTGATGGGGCAAAATGGCGCTGGCAAAAGCACGATTTTGAATTTGATTACAGGGGCGCTCAAGCCAGATGATGGTTCGATTTATGTGGATAGTGGTTTGACAATCGCGTATGCTAAGCAGGTGATTCCGCGCGAGCAGTTGGATTTGACAGTGAAGGAATTTTTTGAAAAATGTTTTGATGAAAAAATCTACAATCTTGATCCCAAAATTGATGCTGTCTTGGACGCGGTGAATTTGCATGCACCGAAAGACAAAATCATTCGCGCTTTTTCGGGTGGGCAACAAGCGCGACTTTTGATGGCTTCAGCTTTGATTCAAGATGCAGAGTTGCTCATTTTGGACGAACCGACCAATAATTTGGACAAAGCGGGGATTGCTCATCTGACGGCTTTTCTCATGAATTACCACAAGACTTGCATCGTGATTTCGCATGATGCGGACTTCTTGAACAGTTTCACCGACGGCGTGCTTTATTTGGATGTCTTTACGCATAAAGTTGATCAATATTTGGGCGACTATTATGTCGTGGTGGCGGAAATTGCGGCGCGGATTGAAAAAGAAAAAATGAAAAATGCGCAATATGAAAAAGAAATTTTGGCCAACAAAGAAAAAGCCAACTTTTTTGCCAACAAAGGAGGCAAGATGAGGTTGGTGGCGCGTCGGATGCGTGACAAAGCCGCCGAGATGGAAGAAGCCAAAGTGGATGTGCGCAAGGAAGACAAAGCGATTCGGCCATTTACGATTCCGGTGCAAGAAAATTTGAGTGGTGAAATTTTGAAAATTTCTGCGGTGACGGTGATCAAAAATCACGAGCCACAGGAAAAACAAGTGAATGTTTCGCTCAAGAAAAACACGCATTTGCTTTTGGCAGGGCCCAATGGAATTGGCAAAAGCACCTTGCTCGAAGCACTGGCGGCGGAAACTTCGGAAGGTGCCAAATATGCCGAAGGCGTGCGGATTGGCTATTATCGTCAAGATTTTTCAACGCTGAATTTTGAGGACACGGTTTATGAATCTTTGGCCAACATTATGCAGACCACGGACGAGGAAAAACTTCGCAGTGTGGCATCAGGATTTTTGATTGACCGCAAAATTATCAATTCTCAAATTGGCACACTTTCCGAAGGGCAAAAAGGTTTGGTGGCGTTTGCGCGCTTGGTGCTGGAAGAACCGGGGCTGTTGGTTTTGGACGAACCAACCAATCATATCAATTTTCGTCATTTGCCAATCATTGCGCAGGCGCTGAGCAAATATGAGGGTGCGATGATTTTGGTCAGTCATGTGCCAGATTTTGTCGAGCAAATTAGGATTGATGAAATTTTGGATTTGGAGAAATGAAAAAATGTGCTATAATCTTGAAAGAGATAATTTCTTTCTTTTGGCTAAGTTGGTCTTAGGACGATTGGTTGAAAAACAAAAAAATGAAAACAAAAAAAATGAAATTGCATAGTTTTTTCCTGACTGGACTCAAGCAGTTGATGGTCTTTGCATTTTTGATGGTGCTGGCTTTCCCAAGTGCTAGTTTTGCTTTGGATTGGGGGGTAGCAGCTTCGACCAATGGGAATGTTGCTTTCGGCATTGGGTCTAATGGTTCAATGAGCGGTGGCTGGTCAGTGAATAATGTTTATGGTTTGCCAGGAGGCAGTATCATGGGAATTGTATCTAATATTCTTTTTTGGTTGCTGTCATTGTTTGCCTTGACTGGCATTATTGGTTTCGTGCTTTCCGGCATTTTTTATCTGATTTCTGCGGGAGAAGAAGATATGATTAAACGAGGCAAGGAAGGGATGAAATGGTCTATCGTGGGAATTTTGGTGGGACTTTCTGGTTTTATCATTATGCAAGCGGTTAATATGATGTTAAATGGAAATTCGAAGAGTTTTTAGACAGTAGCTTTTTTGAAATGCTTAAAATAAAAAACACAAAGCAACTTTATCTTTTGGTAGTAGCCCTGTGGCTGGGTTTTTTTGTTGTTTCAGTTGGTTCTAGCCGAGCATTGACAACTGCGCTGGACCAAAAATGTCAAGCCAATGCCAAGGATGTGGGAGGTATTTGTGTTCCAACCGGTAGTGGTCTTTCGGAAGCCCCGATTTATTTGATTCTTTCAAATTTATTTTCTTGGCTACTGGCTCTTTTTACGGTTTTTGCAATTGGGGCCTTTGTGTTGGCAGGCATTCAATATTCAGCGGCAGCTGGTGATGAAGATGTGATTAAAAAAGCAAAAGAGACGGCCAAAAACGCAGGGATTGGAATTGCAGTTGGGCTTTCGGGTTTTGTGATTGTGCGGGCAATTTCCGCTGCCCTTACGGGACAGAGTTGGTTCTTCTGATTTTTGCGAATTGTACAATGAATTTCAGTTATATTTTGCGAAGCATATTTTCAAATATTTGCATGTTTAGATGATTTATTGCTTAAATGTTTAGATGATTTTAGATTGGATATGAAAAAAACAAAAATTAAAATTCAGTTTTTTTTAGTAGGCTTAATTTTTTTGGGTGTGTTTTTTATTTTTGCTGATGATGTTAGAGCAACGACGGCGGAAGAATGTTGGCGTACTTTTATGGATTGTAGCGAGGGAGATTGTCAGGGTGCTTATTATTTATGTAAGGATTCTGTTTCTAGTTCTTCTGATTTTTCCAGTGGTGACAATCAGGCTACTATTTCTAACAATAATAATCAAGTCGATACTAATTCTTCCTTAGGTTCGGCATATGAGTCTTGCGCTACTAATTGGCAAGATAGTGAGGGCGGGTGTTATAAAAGTAAAAAAGAATATTGTGAAGCGGTTGAAGACCAAGAAGTTTGCGGAGTTAGCAATCCTGCAGCTGGTCAAACAGTTGTGACCAATGGCGCAATGCCATCTTCTCAGGGGGTGCTTCCTGCAGGCACAACAATCGATACTTCAACCGGAATCGCAACCACTCCGCAAGGGAAAACTGTGCCGCTGACTTCAAGTGAGTGGACCGCTGTTGAGGAGAACATTGCCAGCGGTGGAAGTGGGGGGCTAACAATGTGCGCCAATGGAATTTTGTATTCAACTTGCGACGGGATTGCTGGTGGTGCTTATGTTGGGTCAGCTTATCCAACGGGTTCAGCTTTCACGGTGCTTGGCAATAGCAATTATTATCCAGGAAATACAGCAATTGCTCCAAGGGTTGGTGGCGTGACAGGTCCCAAATGCGGTGTGGGTTTTGAGGAAGTTAGTGGAGTTTGTTTTCCACTCAACACAGGTCTCTCAACAACTTCAATTTATAGCATTTTGACCAATCTCTTTTCGTGGCTGATGGGTTTGTTCACAACTTTCGCAGTGTTGGCTTTTGTGATTTCAGGGGTGCAATATCTGACTTCCGCTGGCAATGAAGAATTAGCCAAGACCGCCAAAACTAACGCCACAAATGCAATTCTGGGAATCATCGTGGGACTTTCAGGTTTCATTGTTGTGCGCGCTGTGGCAGCTGCGCTTTCTGGACAAGGCTGGTTCTTTTGATTTTTGCGAATCGTTCGCTTATGGAAAGGCGAATTTATGCGAATGTGTGAAAGGTGAAGTAGGATAAAAATAAAATAGGAAGCTTATGAATTTGATTGAAATTGCTCATGCTGATATCATCACGGATGCGCCATCATTTTCCACTATTGGGATGAAGATTTTGGATTTTTTGTTGTCAGCGTTTGGCGTTGTTGCTATAATAATGTTAGTCGTTTCGGGAATTGTTTATTTTTTTTCCGCTGATGACAAAAAAAGAATGGAAAAGGCAAAAAAATCGGCAACATTTGCAATTGTTGGAATTGTGCTGGCAATGAGTGGGATGATTATCGTGAAAACAATAGGGCAGTTTTTGAAATAAAAAAACAGCTGGATTAATTCAATTGCATATATAAAAATTTTGTCATTCTGAACTTGTTTCAGAATCTACTTTCTTTGTTTCAGCTCATTCTCCGCAAAAGAGATTCCTGAACTAAATTCAGGACAAGCTCTGAAATAAATTCAGGATGACAAGGTTGTGCGATTAAATTGTTTTGGGATAGTTTATAAATCATAACATTTCATCAAAATTAAGGGGTTTCGAAAGAAATCAAAGATTTTGAGAAATTTGGCGAAAGGAGGTGTGTTTTTTATGAAGATAAAAAAAATTATTTATGGGTTGGTTGCAACTATTGTGACAGCGCCAACTTTGGCACTTGCTCAATTCGAAACACCATCAGGGACTGGCTTGCCAGCAGGGAGTATAACTGGAATCATCACCAATGGCATGAATTGGTTGTTGATCATGGTGGGAGTTTTGGGTGTGATTGGTTTCGTGATTGCAGGCATTATTTATTTGACTGCTGCTGGCGATGAAGACCAAATTGATCGTGGTAAAAAGACGATGATTGCTTCAATTACAGGGGTAATTGTAGCTTTGGTCGGAGTGGTTTTTATTCAAGCCATCAAAGGAATGTTGGGCGGAAATTCAAAGACTTTCTAGTTTTTTGGTTTTTGCAAAAACAAAAAACAAAAAACAAAAAAACGATCCGCGAGGGTCGTTTTTTTGTTGTTATAGGAGAGTTTGTTATTCGTCATCGCGAGTATTTCTGTACTCGGAAATGCGTGGCGATCCAGAGCAGAGCTCCGCCCTGGAGTTGCCTGTCTGATTACATCCTCGCAAAGACAATAATAATATTGTTTACATTTTCTTGCTGATTCTAGTAAGGTTGCTATATTGATAGGTTTGCTTTGGGTTGCAGGGTTTTCCAGTTCTGGAGGGTTGATTTTTTCCCTGAAGCGTTCATTTTTTGCCAACGGAAAGCGCCAGCGCTGGCAATCATGGTGGCATTGTCGCCAGTTAGCGTTAAAGCTGGAATACAATAGGACACATTGGGCAGCTTATGTTCAATGGCGCTACCAAGTTGCTGGCGAAGCTGGGTGTTGGCGCTAACGCCACCAGCTAGCAGAATAGTTTTTGGTTGATATTTTTCAGCGGCTTTGAGAGTTTTGGCGATCAGCACATCCACACAAGCTTGCTGGAATTCATGGCAAACCTGCGCGATGTAGTGGCTATCTTTTAATAGTTCGGGATGTTTTTTGGTTTCATAAAGCACCGCAGTTTTGAGTCCTGAAAAAGAAAAATTGAAATTAGGTTTATTGAACATTGGCCGGGGAAAAACTAGCTTTTTAGGCATTAGCTTTTCAGCTTTTATGGTGTTATTTTTTTTGCTTTTGTTTGCTTGCTCAGATGTTTGAATGTTTAAATGTTTGAATGATTCATATTTTGCTACCCATTTGGCGACGGCGGGGCCTCCGGGGTAACCAATGCCCAAAATGCGGGCGACTTTGTCAAAAGCTTCGCCAACTGCATCATCAACAGTTTGACCAATAATTTCATATTGCAAATGATCCCGCATTAAAATTAATTGCGTGTGACCACCAGAAACCACCAAGGCCAAGAGGGGAAATTTTGGATTTGGTGAATTTGAAATTTGAAATTTGAAATTTGAAATTTCGGAATGGATATTGTTTTTGAGACTTGAATTTTGCTTGGAACTTACGCCAATTTTATCAGAGATAAAATTGGCGTAGATGTGTCCTTCAATGTGGTGAATTGGCAAAAGTGGTTTTTCCCAGAGATAGGAGAGGGTTTTGGCATAGTTAACCCCCACCATAAGCGCTGGGATGAGCCCTGGGCCGTTTGTGACAGAAATCACATCAATGTCCGCTGGGTTGACATTAGCCTCTTGGAGGGCATTTTTGAGCATCAAATCAATGTTTTTGACATGCTCACGCGCCGCCAAATTTGGCACCACGCCACCCCACTTGGCGTGCAGTTTTACTTGGGAAGAAATTTGGTTGGATAAGATTTCAAGTTTGTTATTTTCGCATCTGACAATCGAAATAGCCGTTTCGTCGCAGGAGGTTTCAATGGCCAAAATCAAAAAAGCTTGCTTGGCTTTTTTTTTAGTTTTAATTTCAATTTCAATTTCAGTTGGCATAAGGTTTTTCTTGAGGCGTGGAGGCTCGACCTCCATAATGGAGGTCGAGCCTCCACGACAGCTTAGTTTGAATATATTTTAAAAACCTCTTGCGAGGTCTTTGAAACTTTTGGTAGCGCTACGGGGAATCTCGCGTCATTTTCTGCTGAAAATTCCTTGTCCTCGACAGCGCTGAATGCTCACTCACTCGCATTCATCGGCGTTCGCTTGCCTCGTCTACACTCGGCGCTCACTGCTGTCGGTTCAATTCCCCTTTAGCTTAATAAGTTGAATTTTTTTTGTAGCGCTACGGGGAATTGAACCCCGGTTTACAGGATGAAAACCTGTTGTCCTAACCACTAGACGATAGCGCCAAATATTCTATTTTTAACTGAAAAACCTGTTGTCCTAACCACTAGACGATAGCGCCATTTTGGCTAAATTTGTTACAAAACAAAGTTTAACACAATTAAAAAATAAATCAAGAGAGGCGCGTGTAAATATGTAAGCATTTAAACATGAAATGACTGGGTCTGTGTAGTTGTGTATTTTTCGGGGAGGGTTATAATTTAGTTATATGCAACAAACTAGTCAATTTATTTTTGATTTTCTCGGGCATTATGGCTATTGGGCGATGTTGCCATTGATGCTGATGGCTCAAGTGCCAGTAACTTTGATTGCCGCGATGCTGTCTTCGTTGGGCATTTTTTGGTGGCCATGGGTGTTGGTGTTTTCGATACTCGGTGATTTGGTTGGTAATCTTTTTTTGTATGGACTTGGTCGTTGGTGGGGCCTTGGCTTTGTGCGGCGGTGGGGAAAATATGTGGGCATTACCGAAAAACGCGTCTCGAAAATGGAGGTCTATTTCGAGCAACATGGAGACAAAACTCTTTTAATAATTAAACCGATCATGGGAATTTATTGGGTGGCTTTTGTGACCGCAGGGATTGTGAAAATGAATTTCAAAAAATTTTTGCGATATGCTTGCTTGGGGAGTTTTTTGTGGGCCAGTTTTTTGGTGACTATGGGCTATTTTTATGGGTATCTCTGGGCAAGCATCTCACGCGAGCTGAATTGGCTTAGTGGGCTGGTGCTTGTGGTTGGCGTGGCGGTTTTCTTTGTGGTTATTTTTTATCGAAAAAAACATTTAAGATTTTGGGAATAAATTGGTTTGTGATTTTGGTTGACCAAAGGCGCAAAATGTCGTAGGCTACTATATGAGCAAAGAAACCATTTTATGACTAAAAAAGTGAAAAATAAAGTTGAGCTTTTGGCGCCCGCGGGCTTGCCTCGCCATAGCCAAGTAGAACTCTTGGCGCCGGCGGGAAGCCTGGAGAAGCTGAAATATGCCTTGGCCTTTGGGGCGGATGCGGTTTATTGCGGACTGCCGAGCGTTTCGATGCGCGCGCGGATCAACGCTTTTTCAGAAGCTGATTTGAAGCAGGCTTGCGAGTTGGTGCATCGCCAAGGCAAGAAACTCTATGTGACGCTGAACATTTATGCGCACAATTATCATCTGCCAATCATTGAAAAACATTTGAAATTTCTCAAAACAATTTCTGTGGACGCCTTGATCGTGTCTGACCCTGGGATTTTGAATTTGGTGGCCAAGCATTTGCCGAAGATGCCAATCCATCTGAGCACTCAAGCCAACACGACCAATTGGCAAGCTGCCAAATTTTGGTATGACCAAGGCGTGGAGCGCGTGGTGTTGGCGCGGGAAACGACGCTGGCGGATATTGCAGAGATCAAAAAGCGAGTGCCAAAATTGGAATTGGAATATTTTGTGCATGGCGCAATGTGTATGAGTTATTCGGGGCGTTGCATTTTGAGCAAATGGCTGAGCAACAAAAGTGCCAATTTGGGAGATTGCACGCAGCCGTGCCGATGGGGATACAAAACTAATTTCCAATTTCCCTGCCTACCGGACAGGCAGGCAATTTCCAATTTCCAATTAAATCCCAATGACTCAATTTCCAAAAAAAATCTAAAATCTGAAATCAAAAATCTAGAATCTACCCAATATAAAACGATGGAAATTTCGGAGGTGCAGGGTGGTGAGGCGGTGCTTTTAGAGGAGGACAGTCATGGCACTTATTTTTTCAATAGCAAGGATTTGAATCTGCTTTCTCATTTGCAGGAGCTCAAAAATGCGGGCGTAAGCTCGTTTAAAATTGAGGGTCGCAACAAGAGTGCTTTTTATGTGGCAAGCGTGACTAGAGCATACAGAAGGGTGCTGGATGCAATCGAGGGTGGAAAAACCGCCTCCGAGCTCAAGAAAGCGCAAAAATGGGCGACGGCAGAACTGGCCAAAACAGTGAGTCGTGGCTATACAGAGGGATTTTTGCTGGGAGATGAGCCGGAGCATAATTTCGAGGGCAAAGTGGTGGGCAAAAATTCGCAATCGGTGGGGGAAATTTTGGAGGCAGACGGCAAAGTTTTGAAGGTGAAAGTGCACAATGCGCTATATCCTACTGATTTGGTAGAGATTATGACGAAGGACAAAAATATGCCGGTCAGGATTATGAGCATTAAAAATGAAGATGGCGAGGAAGTGGTTTCTGCCCATGGTGGACATAGTAAGTTTTATTTTGTTACAATAAACAAAAAGGGAGTGGAGGCGTGTTCGTTGATGCGGAAAAGGGAATAGCATTGAAATTATCGTGGTTATGTGCGCTGTATAGATTTCAGAAACTGAGTTAGAAATTTTTACCTCACTTGTTTGCTTTTTAGGACGCGCATACTTGGTTAGGAGTTATAACCAATCGCTCG
>JBAXHR010000034.1:0-8912 GCA_037138835.1 Candidatus Moraniibacteriota bacterium
CAGGGCTTGCCCTGGGGTATTAATACCTCTTTTATTTTTTAAAGTATAATTTGACGCGTTTTTGATTTATGTTAGAATACCCAGTAGGGGTATAAGCAAAAATGTCATCCTGAACTTGTTTCAGGATCTACTTTCTTTATTTCACAATACTGCCCGTAACCGAGATCCTGAAACAAGTTCAGGATGACAAAAGGTGAAATTCATAATTTCTAATTTCTAAGATAATATGGCCACAAAAAAAATAGTTTCGCAAAAAGAGAAAGAAGTTGTCAGAGAAAAAATTCTCAATCGTATTTCGAGAGTGGAAGGGCAACTCAAGGGAATTCGCAGGATGGTGCAGGAGCAGAAAGAATGCATTGATATCATCACCCAAATCACCGCCATTCGCGAAGCGGTTTCGATGTTGGGCATTGAACTGCTGAAAAATGATTTGGTTTGCAATTGGGGAAAAGGCAAAAAAGAAATCGACGAAAAATATTTGAAGAGTCTTTTCAGAATGAAATGATATTAATCTCAAATCAACGCTAATTCATTCGCGAATATTCGCAAATGTTATTGAAAAATTCGTGTGAGATTAGCAATTTATATTATATGAAAATCTTTGATCTTGCTATTATCGGTGCTGGCCCGGCCGGACTTTCGGCTTCGGTTTATGCTTCGCGTTATGGCATCAAAAATGTGGTGATTGGTGGCGTGGCGGGAGGACTGACCACTCAGACGCACGAAATTGGCAACTGGCTTGGCACCGAAAAAATCGCTGGCTATGAATTTGCGATGAAGGCCAGTGCGCATGCGGAAAGTTATGGCACGCAAAATATCGTGGCTTTGGTGGACACCATTGAATCCAAAGACGAAAACTATTTGCTCTTTTTGAGTAACGGCGAAAAAATCCAAGCCAAAACTATTTTGTTGGCGATGGGCACCAAGCATCGCCATTTGGGAGTTCCCGGTGAAAAAGAATTGGCGGGCAAAGGCGTTTCCTATTGCGCAACTTGCGACGGCTTTTTTTATCGTGGCAAGACTGTGGCTGTGGTGGGTGGCAATGACAGCGCGGCGGGAGCAGCAGTATATTTGGGCGACTTGGCGGAAAAAGTTTTTGTGATTTATCGGGGCGAAAAAATTCGTTGCGAATCTTTTTGGGCCAGCGCTCTTGAAAGAAATCCCAAGATTGAAATTTTGCACAACACCAATGTCAAGGAAATAAGGGGCGCCGAGAAGGTGGAGGAGCTTTTGCTGGACAACAATGCCTTTAATAATTCGGATGTTTTGAAGGTGGATGGGATATTTGTGGAAATTGGCAGTGACCCAAATGGGGAGTTGGTGAAAAATTTGGAAATCGAAGTTGACGAAGCTGGCTATCTGAAAATTGACCCGGCTGGCAAAACCAATCGCAAGGGGATTTGGGCTGCGGGGGACATCACGACAGGCTCTGACAAATTCAAGCAAATCATCACTGCCGCCTCCGAAGGCGCCATCGCCGCGCATAGCATCCACAAATATTTGAAGCAATAAAACTAGCTATGGACAAATTTTTTCTTTCTTGTATAATGGATTTTGTAGCTTGAAGATAGAAATATGGGCCGGTAGCTCACCTGAGATCGGAGATTGCTCGCTTGCTCTCAATCTCTTACACTGAGGAGGTGCTGGTTCGTAAGTCCCCATTATATATGGGCCGGTAGCTCACCTGGTAGAGCGCCTCATTTGCACTGAGGAGGTAGCGGGTTCAAGTCCTGTCCGGTCCACATACGGGCGTGTAGCTCAGTTGGTTAGAGCGCGTCACTGATAATGACGAGGTCCCCAGTTCGAATCTAGGCACGCCCACATATGTTTTTCACTTATGTATTAGAAAATGCTAATGCAAAAAGATATACTGGCAGCACAAATAATCTTGAAGAAAGATTGTTTTTTCATAATGATACCACTCCAGAGAAAGCGAAATTTCACAGAACCACCTATAAAAAAGGACCTTGGATTATAGTTTTCAAAAAAGAGTTTTCGACTCACTTAAAAGCTTTAGAATTTGAAAAATTTTTGAAAACTGGCACTGGTAGAGAATGGCTGCGGTTAGAGCGCGCTCGCCACGGCGAGTAATGACGAGGTCCCCAGTTCGAATCTAGGCACGCCCACAGAATCTCCCTTTTTAAAGGGATTTTTTTCTTGTTTTGAAGATAGTAGCTGGCACATTCGATATTTTTTGTTCTTGAGAAAAGAAAAAAATAGTGGTATGCATATGTTGCGGTTAATGTTTTGCGTGTGGGTTTTTGTTTGCCAAAAATGGCTATTTTAGGTAGGATTAGGATATAATTCCTGAGGATTAGTTTTGATAGAAAGAAAAGATTAAAGGATTATTTCTAAACTCAATGAGTCAAATTATCAAAAAAACTTTATTTGTTCTAACGGTGCATTCAGAAAAATAGTGGAAAAGAGTCGGTTTGGATTTTGGAGGGTTTGTGATGTTGGGGCAAAGTTGTGGTATAATGAAAAAGTAAGCAAGGCGGTGGAACATCACCTTGTTGGAAATTATAAAAAATAGCAACAAAAAAATGAAAAAAAACTTTGGAAAAATTCTTTTAAGTTTGGTTTTCTTGGCAAGCCCACTTCAATTGTTGGCAATGTCGAGCACAAATTTCCAAATTAATGCGGATGCGATTGATTCTGGTGGAGGTTTGAGCAGTTCAGCAAATTATCAAACTTTTGATTCAATTGGGGAGCCTTTCA
Source organism: Candidatus Moraniibacteriota bacterium (assembly GCA_037138835.1). Taxonomy (GTDB): domain Bacteria; phylum Patescibacteriota; class Minisyncoccia; order Moranbacterales; family GWC2-37-73; genus CAIPMZ01. The sequence continues at coordinate 2,719 of JBAXHR010000034.1, forward strand.
TTGGGACGCTGGCCAGCACCAATTTTGCCATCGGAGAGGGTTTGGCGCCGATGGTGACATATAGTTTGTCACTTTCGTTGGATTCAAATTCGAAAAATTTGGGCGCAGTGACAGCGGGAACGCCAATTTCCGCCACGACCACTGCATCAGTGGTGACGGATGCTTGGGGCGGATATGATTTGTATATTTCAGAGAATGACGATTTGAAACACACTGACGCAACCACGACAATTCCAGCGTTTGCTGTTGGCACAATTGCCACGCCTGCATTTTGGTCTGGGGTCGGCTTGGGCTTCACTGTCAATTCTGGCACGGGCGTTGCTGCCAAATGGAGCAGTGGGACAAAATATGCTGCGATTCCGACTAGCTCGACTTTGTTTCACACGAAAACAGGTTACAAGAGTGGCACGGATAATACAGTTGTGCAGTATAAATTAGATGTGCCAACTTCTCAAAAAGCTGGAAACTATTCCAACACTTTGACCTATATGGCAGTTGCCAAGCTTTAAAATAGAACTATGAAAAACTTCTTCAGAAAAAACAAAATAAATGGTGTTGGTGGGAAATTTCTGAGCAAGATTCAAATCTTCTTCAACTTTTTGCTTTTCTTTTGCAAGCATCCCAAGCAAACCTTTCAGGCCCTGCGATCGGAGCTCAGCTCCGAAGCGCCGGAGCTGAGCTCCGAAAAGCTGTTCAAAAAACTCAAGCGCCTTGTGCGGTGGTGCTTTGCAACTTTGCCACGCCGAGTCGTGTCTTCAATTTTGATTGCGTTGTTCATCTTGACGCCTTTTTATGGCATTCTCTTTGCCCCCAAAGCGCAAGCTGGTTGGTGGAATGACCAATGGCTGTATCGCAAATCAATTGCCGTTGCCAATTCCAGTGGAAGCACCCTGACTGATTTTCAAATCAAAATTCTTGACAACAAAGATCTTTCTTCTGACATCACGGCTGGCAAAATCCAAGCCACGCTCAATGACCTGCGCTTTACGGACATTAATGGCGACCTGCTTTCCTATTGGATTGAAGACGCAACCAGCACCAGTGTCGATGTCTGGGTCAAAATGAAAACCATTCCAACGAGTGGAAGCAGTGTGTATATGTATTATGGGAATAGTGGGGCAAGTGCTGTTTCTAATGGGAACAGTGTGTTTGAGTTTTTTGATGATTTTAATTCCGACCTTAGTAAATGGGTAATCCCTAGTACCTGTGGATCGACTTTAGTCTCTGGATATTTAAATATCCCAGCAGGTCTAGGTTGTGATTCAACGCCAATGTATGCAAACAATCTCAATCTCTCTGATTCCCCTGGGTATGTATTTGAATTAAAAGGAAAATATTCAAGTGGTGATTTAGACAGATTACAAATATATCAAAGACAGAGAAATGATAATGGTTATCTTGCGCGATTTTGGACAAGTGGAATAAGCGCGACTTATTATCAGGAATATACTAGTGGATGGTCGAGCTTGCCAAATATTGGTGCTAATAATATGGCTTCAGATAATTGGTATGATATTAAAATAATTGTTTCTGGTAATAATAATGGATATTATATTAATAATTCCCTTGTGGGAACAAATACCTCTTCTGCTAGTTTAACATCATTTTCTAATCTTACTGTAGGGCTTGGAGAATATTTGACGAATACGCAATATGATAATGTGAAAGTTAGAAAATATGCCTCCACTGACCCTGTCACCTCTGCTCCTGCTTCCGAAGAAAAAGGCCCTGGGACCGTAGGGTATTGGAAGTTGGATGAGGGCACAGGCACGGTGGGCAATGACAGCGCGAGCAAAGGCAACAATGTCAGTTTGCAAGGCGCTACTTGGAAAAACGAAAGCGACTGCGTAGCTGGCAAATGTTTGGAATTTTCAGGTGCCAATCAAAGCGCACCAGTTGACCAAGTCGACACCCCAACGAATCTTTTTGCCAAAGGGGAACAAGGGGTGAATTATGATCCGTCTGATTTGTCCACGATGTATCAAGACAGCGCTGGCACGACCGCCGTTACTGGGCTTGAGCAACCCGTGGGGTTGGTGTTGGATAAGAGTAAGGGATTGGTGCTTGGGAGTGAGTTGATAGTAAGCAATTCATTCAATACAGATACAGATTGGATAAAAGGGCCTGGTTGGTCTATTGCTGGAGGATTGGCAACAAAGACGGTTGGGGTAGCTTCTTCTTTAAACTCTACATCAACAACATATACAGTAGGAAAATGGTATAAATTAGTTTATACAACTACAATAAGTGCTGGTGGCCTACAGGCCGTTATTTATGGAGGAACAACGCTAGCATTAAGCGGGAAAAGCGCTAGTGGAACCTATACGGAATATTTTACGCCATTATCTGGAAATACAACGCTGGCTTTTTACGGTAACAGTAGTTTTGAAGGGACAATAGATAATGTTAGTGTTAAAGAAGTGCCAGGAAACCACGCATACCAAGCCACCTCAACCAAACGCCCTGTGCTTTCAAGCAGGGTGAATTTGCTGACACAGACGGAGGATTTTTCAAATGCAGTGGTTTGGGTTCCCTCGAGACGCTTTGTAGAAACAAATGTAGTCAGAGCTCCTGATGGAGCTTTAACTGCTGATAAAATAACGCAAAATGTTGTAGATATTAACAGTGGCGTTGTTAGTCAGAGTGCTAATGTGCCATCAGCTACAATAGAATATTCGATTTATGCAAAGAAATCAGAGTATAATTTCTTAGCCTTAGGAGTTACTGGATTAACTTGGTTCAATTTATCAAGCGGTACGGTTGGCGTAACTCAAAATGGCGTTACAGCGAGTATTAGTAATGCCGGAGATGGATGGTATAAGTGCAAAATAACACAAACCTTGACTGCTAATTCATATTATTTCAATAACTACATAGCAATAACAGATGGAAGTACTTTAACTAACAATCAAACAGGAGGCATCTATCTTTGGGGCGCTGACCTGCGTGCTTCTAATTCTGGGGAAAACCTCCCATCCTATCAACGAGTGGGCGCAGCGACTTATGGAACTTCTGCCACTGCTGGCATGCCGGACTATGACACCGTAGGCTTTCCAAAATATCTCAAATTTGACGGCAGTGATGATGCTCTGCAAACCAACTCGATTGATTTTTCCAGCACCGACAAAATGACGGTTTGGGCCGGGGTAAGGAAGTTGAGCGACTATAATGGCACAACTATTTATGCAGAGTTGGGTAATGCAAGTGTAAATAATGGAACATTCTTAATTGGTGATGTTTTTAATGCAACTGGACACTTATTTGTTGCAGCATCTAAAGGAACTAATGAATTTGGAGCATATAGTTATCCTTTGGGATATACGCCAGCTCCTATAACAAAAGCTCTTATGGGTAGCGGTGACATTACCAGTGATATTGTAAGGTTGAGAGTAAATGGCACACAAGTAGGGGAGACACTGACTGACCAAGGCGCTGGCAATTATGGAAATTATCCGCTCTACATTGGTGCTCGCGCAGGAACGAGTTTCTATTTTACGGGAAACTTATATTCAATGATAGTCCGCGGAGTATAGTGTACCCCTAAATTCAGACAGGTATACTTGTTGTATGTGCTAGACTGAAAGTATGAAAAAAACATACACCCCAAAGCAAAAAGCCTCAATCGCCATTTCGGCAATTAAGGGTGAACCACTCTCGAAATTATCCAGTCTGCATGAAGTCCATGCGGTGCAAATTGGAAAATGGAAAAAACTAATTGAAACTGAAGCAGAAGGACTTTTTGCAGACAAAAGAAAAAAAGAAAACTACAACAAAGACAGAATGATTGACGAATTGTACAAGTTGATTGGACAGCGAGATATTGAGTTATCTTGGCTTAAAAAAAAATCTGGCCTTGAACTCCCACGAGAGATTAACTTTGATTGAAAAAGGCAATGAGGACATCAGTATTGCCCGCCAAACCGAGCTCCTTGGAATCTCGCGATCCAGCGCCTACTACCAACCCAAGATTGATCCTGAAGATTTGCGGATAATGAAAGCTATTGATGAAATTTTTACCGAGAGCCCTTTCTATGGACATCGCAAAATCCGTTACGAACTCAAAGACAAAAACATTTTTATCGGTAAAAAAAGAACAATTTCCTTGATGAAGATTATGGGCTTAGTGGCTATTTATCCCAAGAAGAAGCCAAATACCAGCAAAGGCAATGAAGCTCATAAAAAATATCCCTACTTGCTGAAAGGCTTAGAAATTTCCCATGTCAACCATGTCTGGGGTACAGATATCACCTATATTAGACTTAAGGGAGGGTTCATCTACCTGACAGTGATCATTGATTGGTTTAGTCGCTACATTATCTCTTGGAGACTCTCCCTGACAATGGAAACTGGCTTCTGTGCTGAAGCTCTAAATGAAGCACTTACCATCAATTTGCCAGACATTCATAACTCTGACCAAGGCGTGCAATTTACGGACAAGAGCTACACTGGTATACTGGAATTAAGAGGAATTCAAATCAGTATGGATGGACGAGGTCGCTGTATGGATAACATTTTTACGGAAAGATTTTGGAGAACGCTAAAGTATGAAAATATTTATCTAAATGACTACGCAAACTATGAGGAAGCCTATGCAGGCATCTCAAAATACATTGAGTTTTACAATAAACGCAGAAAGCATCAATCGCTAGGTTATCGGACTCCTGAACAAATATATTTAAACAAGTAATTTTTAAAAAAATCTAACCAATACAACCTCTTTTACTGTCTTAACGAAAGGGTACACCTTAGAGCCTCCTCCACCGCCACCGAAATCTCACGAACTGAAACCTACACTGCAGCCAAAACCGGCATTGATATCACCGGTGAACTTGGCGACCCAACACTCAACAGTGTCGGCACGCTTTCTTTTTGGGCGCGTCCAACTTCCACCAACCAAACAACCTTTTTGCAACTTTCTGACACGGTTAACATCTCTGCGACCAATGGCATAGTCAGTGCCAATGGAGTGACCTCACCCACGATTTATGTCAACGGCAAAACAGGCACCACAATCCAGGCCAATCAATGGAATCACATCGTTATCACCACTGCCACGCCGATTGTTGCCAATGAAATTTCCCTCGGAAGCAATCACACCACCTATTATTCCGGCAGACTTGATGAAATTAAAGCCTATCCTTACGCCCGCACCAAAGCGCAAATTCAAACTGACTACAATGCAGGCCTCGCTGGCATCTCAGCTAATGAAGGTACGACTGCTTCTTTTGGCGACGCTTCAGACAAATGGATGAGTGATGGTTTGGTAGGTTATTGGAAAATGGATGAAAGTTCTTGGAATGGAACAAGTGGCGAAGTGAAAGACGCCAGTGGAAACAACAACAATGGCACGGCAGTCAATGGGGCAACCACTGGAGCAGGAAAATTTGGGAGTGGGGGGAGTTTTGACGGGAGCAATTATGTAAGTATAAATAACAGTGCATCTTTAAGCTCTGGTGTGGGTAATTTTGCTGTCACCGCATGGTTCAAATCTAATACTTCTGCTCCAGCACAATATATCTATAATGACTATGGTAGCAATGTGCAAAATCTTATCAGTGTAGCTATATCTGGGGATAATGCTCTGCTGGCTTATTTTAGAGATGTGAATGGAAATATATTGTCAGTCGATTTATCTAATAGTGTGACGGATAACAATTGGCATCATGTTGCATGGATTAAAGATGGGGCTACGGCATACTTGTATCTAGATGGTGTTTTAGTAGGAAATAATACTAATACGGCTATAGGAAATATCAATGTTAGTGATGGGACTTGCCCAAGCATTGGAGGGTATAGTTGTTCAAGTTCATATGCGTTCAATGGTAAAATCGACGAAACCCGCATTTACAACCGCGCGCTTTCCCCAGCGGAAATCAAAAAACTCTATGATTGGGCGCCTGCTCCTGTGGCCCATTGGAAACTGGATGAAAAAACCGGCACCAGCGCCAATGATTCTTCGGGCAACGGCAACACTGGAACCCTCACCAATGGTCCAACTTGGACGCAGGGGAAAGTTGGTAATGGAATGAATTTTGATGGTAGCAACGACTATGTTGCTATTCCTGATAGCAATTCTCTTGATACAACTTCTGGAGTTACACTTGCTGGATGGGTCAAATTTAATGCACTTACTGAATATTGTCCAGTCCTGAATCCCCTAAACCAATATTGTTAAAATTTAAGAGAGTTTTTTG
>JBAXHR010000035.1:0-8604 GCA_037138835.1 Candidatus Moraniibacteriota bacterium
CCAATAGATAACATTGAGCCACATTAATTTCAACTTTAAAATCAGCGGCTAAAATACCATTGCAAAACTTCTTGGGTGACGGGCAGGGCGCTGGAGTGACCCTCGCCGCCACCTTCAACCAAAACAGCTATAGCTATTTGGGGATTATCATAAGGTGCATAAGAAACAAACCAGCCATGCGTTTGCCCACTGGTGCCAAATTGCGCGGTGCCGGTTTTGCCAGCAACTGCCACGGGCAAATTTTTCAAAGTTTGCGCCGTCCCATCAGTCACGGTTTTGCGCATACCTTCTTGCACCACTTTCAAGAAGATAGGGTCAACAAAGTTACTGCGCACAATTTCGGGGCTGATTTTTTGCACCTGTCCATCTGTTTTTTTGATTTGCGAAACGATTTGAGGCTTGTAAAGCGTGCCACCATTGGCAATAGCAGCCACATAATTGGCCAACTGCAAAGGCGTGGCGGTGACATAACCCTGCCCAATAGAAGCATGATAGCTATTGCCGATATACCATTTTTCGCCGAGTGTATCAAGTTTCCATTTCTCATCAGGAATAAAACCATCAGCCTCACCACCCAAATCAATGCCGGTATGCTCTCCGAAACCAAATAGATTGTAATATTTTTTCATTAGATCCATTCCTAGCCCTTTGATATTGCCATAGCCTCCACCAATAGTATAGAAAAAAATATCATTACTTTGGGCAATCGCGGTGCGCACATCGCTCGGACCATGCACTTTCCAGTCCCCAAAGCTAAATCCACCCACTCGCAGTGAACCACCAAGTCCATCGATGATAGTTTCCGGAGTGATGTTTTTTTCAGAAAGAGCCCCCAAAGCAATGGCAGGCTTGATAGTTGAACCGGGCGGATATTCACCTGCAATGGCACGATTGAAAAGTGGCTTGCTAGGGTCATTGAGAAAGTTGGCATAATCCTCTGGGGAAATTCTTCGGGCAAATAAATTGCTGTCATAGCTTGGCACATTCACCAAAGCCAAAACTGCCCCAGTGCGCGGGTCAATCGCCACCGCGGAAGCTGTTTTGGCGCCTGTTTTTTCCAACACCGCCTCAATGCTCTCAAAAAATTTTTGCTGAAGTTGCGCATCGAGATTGAGCACCAAATCACTGCCCGCAATTGGATTGACGATGCCGATTTCGCGTTTGGCACTGCCCATTGAATCAACTTCAATTTGATTAGCCCCATCCACTCCTCGTAAATTACTTTCATAAGCTTTTTCCAATCCTTGCTTGCCAATATAGTCGGTCAATAAATAGCCTTTATGCCTATCCAATTCTGATTGTTGAATTTTGCCTTCATATCCCAAAATATGCGAGAAAATTTGCGCATTCACATATTGACGAATGGCTGTTTTTTCAATCGAAATACCCAACAAAACATTGCTTTTTTCCAAAATATTCAGCGATTCTTCTTGAGAAACATTCTCTTTCAGCAAAACGGCATTCGCCCCTAGCAATTTATTTTTCTGACTTTCCGTCAAAGTTGTTTCCAGTTGTCCTTGATCGAGCTTCAAAATTGCAGCCAAAGTTTGCGCAATTGCGGTCAACTTGGCTGGATCTCTTGGCAATTCAATCGGCAAGGCCACCACATCGATACTTGGCGTGTTGTTTACCAAAGCAGTGCCCACGCGATCAAAAATTCTCCCTCGTGGCGCTTTAATCACGATTGATCTAATGCTGTTACCTCTGGAAATCTCTTGATAATACCCACCGCTGACCACGGTCAAAAAAAAGACCCGCCCAGCCAAAGTTGCCAGCAAGCAAAGCATTGCTACCCACAAAAAAGTTAGTCCCCTTTTATCAAGGCCTCGTTCCATCTTGGTGGCTTCTTTTTCCGTGGCAGTCAAAACATAGTCCTCAATTTCCATGCCAGAATAGCTGCTCAATTTGCTGTTTTTTCGATTGACCATAAAGTTGCCTATAAAAATATTCTATTAAGCTTTCTTAATATTTGATACCAAAACAGCAATAGTCCCAGATTGCAAATTGTTTGCAAAAGAAAAAAACTGAAACTGCCAAACGCTTGTGGCAAAAATTTCAACCCACCTGCAATTGAAAAAACTGAAAAGCCCGCTGTTAAAATGGTGGAAAGAAAAGTTGCCAACACCACAAAGCCCAGCAAAAAAAGCAAGCCTGTACCTTTGACTTCCACCGACAAGCGCCGCGAAAAAAAACTCACCCCATATGCCACGAGCAAAAAAATCAGCATATGTTGCCCTACAGTTGCATAACTGGCCAAATCATACAAAAAACCAGCCACCAATGCCCATTTCAAAGAAGCTTCAAAACCATTCAGCACTGCCAAAGCCAGTACCAACATCAAAACTGCATCCCCAGCCATACTGCCAGCAGTTAGCATTGGCAAAAAACTCAGTTGCAACAAAAGCGCCAGCAAAATAAGACTTGCATAAATAATTTTTTTTGGCATACGCTTGCAATGCTATTTACTACTCAAAATCACAAAAACTAATTGCAATTTGGAAACTTTGATTGGCGAAACAATAGTGGCTTGTTGAAACAAATTATCATCTGCCTTGTGCACATTTTGAACTGTGCCCACCAGCAAACCGCGCGGCATTGAACTGCCAGAGCCAGCAGTCACCACCTCATCACCATTCTGAACCAAGTCCGCTTGCAAAATCATGTCGAAAAGAATCCCCAGGCCATACTCGCCCCTCGCCACCCCACGCGCGCCTGTTTGCACAGTCGCAACATTAACAATGCTCTTGGGGTTGGTCAGCAAAATTACTTTGGCTGTTTTAGCAGTAACTTCTTGCAAGCGCCCAACCAAAATACTTTGCGAAACAACTACTGGCATTTCCTCTTGCAAGCCGTCATCACTGCCCTTGTTGATTTCCAGCCAATTGCCCACCCCATCCAAATTTTGACTGATCACCTCGGCTGGCAACAAATTAAATTGCGCTCTTGGCAACAAATCCAGCTGGGTTCGCAAAGCAGTGTTTTCATTTTGCACATCTTGCAACTCAGCCTGCTGAGCTTGCAAACGCTGATTTTCCAAAAGTAAGGTTTGATTTTCTGTTTTCAGCTGCCCAATTGAACTCACAAACTCCCCAATCCCTTGCCCTGCGGCCGCCACAGTGTAGGCAATTTTTTTCAACGGACTGAGTAATTCAGCCAAGAGACTTCTCCCTGGCTCGAAAAATTTGACCGGATTAAAAAAAATAAGTAAACCCAAAAAAATTGCAATCGCAACAACTTTGAATAATTTTGTGGCAGTCAATTTTTGCATTTTTTTATCTAAAAGATTTTTCCCTTTGGTCTTCCACCAAAACATGCTTGAGCACTTCCAAGTCCTCCAAGACGATTCCTGTGCCCCGCACCACAGCAGTGAGCGGATCTTCCATCATCCGCACTGGCATCTCTGTTTGATTGGCAATCAATTTGTCCAAACCCCGAATCAAACTACCACCCCCAGCCAAAATGATGCCTCGTTGCATAATATCCGACAAAAGTTCTGGTGGAGTTTCTTCAATCACTGTTTTGACATTGTTCACAATAATGCGAATTGAGCGCGATATTGCTTCTCGAATTTGAGTGTCATTGGCCAAAACTTCTTTTGGCAGACCGCTAACCAAATCCCTGCCCCTGACGGGAACCGTTAGTGCTTCTTGGAGAACATAAGCACTGCCGACTGCTATCTTAACTTCTTCAGCAGTTTTTTCGCCAATCAATAAATTGAATTCATCGCGACAATAGCGAATAATATCCTCATTCATTTCATCGCCCGCCACGCGCAAACTGCGCGCACTCACAATGCCGCCCAAAGAAATCACCGCAATTTCTGAAGTGCCACCTCCGATATCAACCACCATATTGCCACGCGCATCAGTCACGGGCAGACGCGCACCAATGGCCGCGGCCATTGGTTCCTCAATCAAATAAGCTTCGCGTGCACCAGCTGCCATGGCCGCATCAATCACTGCCTTTTTTTCCACTTCCGTAATCACAGAGGGAATCCCAATCAGCACGCGTGGGCGTGGCGAAAAAGAAAAAGAATCTTTGTGCACTTTTTCAATAAAATATTTCAACATTTGGGTGGTCACTTCAAAATCGCTCACCACCCCATCCACCAAGGGACGGGTCGCCACGATATGCCCTGGAGTTTTGCCCACCATCCGTTTGGCCTCTTTGCCAATGGCCAACACTTGGCCAGTGCGTTTGTTGATGGCCACCACTGAAGGTTCGTTGATCACAATACCCTTGCCTTTAACATAAACTAGCGTATTGGCCGTGCCCAAATCAATTCCAATATCATTGGAAAGGCTACGAAAAAAAATCCCGGTATATTTTTGAAAAATATTTTTTATTTTTTCCAGCATAAAAATTTCCGAAAAGCATTTAAATCAGAAAAACAAACAAAAAAATTCGCCAATTGACGCCTTTTTAAAGCTAATTTCATCTCTCCTTATCATAAGCCAATTAGCCAGCAATGTCAAAAAGGCTCGAATTTATAGAGCAGAAAGTAAAAAATATTATAGAACTTTCGTACATTCGTACTGTTCGTAATTCGTAGAGAATAGCTAGAGCCCATATTTGGTCTTGTTGGCAAGATGTTCTGGATAAGTTTTGGCAAAAACGGTCATGCCAGTTTTTGGATCACTTAAAAAATAAACGAAGTCAGTTGCTTGTGGCTTTAGAGTAGCAACGATAGAATTTAAGCTTGGGTTGGAAACTGGTCCTGGGGGTAAACCCTTATTTCGATAAGTATTATAGGGTGAATCCAGTTTTGTTTCTTCAATTGAATGTTGAAATTTGTTCGTGCCCAAAGCATATTCCAAAGTTGCGTCACTTTGCAGTGGCATCCCAATTTTCAGCCGATTCCAAAACAAACCTGCCACAATTTTTCGGTCACTATCGTTGCGAACTTCCCCCTCCACCACGCTCGCCATTGTCACAATTTCAAACACCGACTTCTCTTGAGAAATCAAATCCTGTTTGATCAGGGTGAAAACTTTCGTCTCAAAATTTTTCAAAATCTTAACAATAATTTCTTCCGCTGTGGCATCTTTGGCGAAATAATAAGTATCTGGAAAAAGAAAGCCCTCCAAACTAGCCCCCTTTGGCAAAGCCTGCAAAAATTCATATTTTTCAATCAATTCCTTTGTTGGTGCATTTGCCAACTTCAAAAAATCAGCACTCGAAAATCCACTCTCTGAAAGTTTTTCCGCCATTTTTTTGCTTGTCCAGCCTTCCGGAAAAGTAACTTTGACGCTCATTGGCACCACTTCGCCACCTGTCAAAATTTTTGCCACTTCTGGAATTTGCATTCCCTCGGGAAATTCATAAACTCCGGCTATCAATGAATGCAATTTGTCTGTTGTCCACAAATAAAATACGAAAAAATATTTTCCCGAAATAATGCCACCCTGCATCAATTTTTCGCCAATCACCAAAGCATCATCACCTTTTTCCACCACAATATTTCTGGGCTTACTCGCCGAGCCTTGCGCAAAATAAATTTCATTGCGGACATAAAAAAAACACCCGCCCAAAAAGACGACAGCCAAAATAAGAAAACTAATTTTTTTTTGAGAACTCAACATTTTTAGATTTCAATTAGGTATTTTTTGGTATTTATTCCGTCATTGCGATCCGCCCTGGAGGATAATGAGCGGAGCAACGCCCTGGATTGCTTCGTCCGCCAGCTGGCGGACTCGCAAAGACAGAGTTGGCTTATGTTTTATGCAACATGCATTACACAGGATGCGTCATACATAATACACGCCTAGATTCCCATTACCTGCACCAGCAAATCTCTTTTGCGCGAGCCATCAAACTCGAGGGCAAAAATACTTTGATTATTGCTAATCAGCAATTTGCCTTTTTCCACTGGCAAAGTTTGACTCACCCCCAACAGAAAAGATTTGCAATGGGAGTGTCCATTACTGCGTCCATCAGACTTTTTCGAGGTTTTGCGAAGCTCAAACAAATCATGCGAATAGCGATCATCCATTGGCACCAGCTTATACAAAACCCGCATGAAATCCTGAATCAACATTGGCTCATTATGGTTGAGCACCACGCCCATCGTTGTATGTGGCGCAAAAACCAACACCATCCCTTCCCTGATGCCAGAAGTTTCAATCACATCTTGCACCTGCGCCGTGATATCAAAAAATTCAATTTGCGTCTTGCTCTCAACTTCAATTTTTTGTTTGTAAATTTTCATTTTTGTTTTATTGATTCATTGATTAAATTTAACAATTTCTTTATAAAGTTAATCAAATTAAAGCATACACATTCCCAGCTAATTTACGAATCTCTTACTAATATACGAATTCTTTGAATTCCTATTAGTACATTCGCATAAGCTTAGTATTTTAGTGGGTAATTTCAGTACATTTTTTAGAATCAGTATATTACCTAATTTTTTATTTTTTAAATACATTCGCTACCACTTTAGCAGCTTGGCGATTGAGCGCCTCTGGAATTATTTTAACACAAGTTGGCTTTTTCACCAAAGCAGCCAAAGCCTTGGCAGCTTCCAATTTGTGTTTGTCGGTAATTTTGCTGACCCGATTGTCTAGCGCACCTCTGAAAATTCCTGGAAAAGCCAGCACATTGTTGATTTGATTGGGATAATCACTGCGTCCCGTGGCCACGATAGCCGCACCACCCTTGAGCGCTTCCTCGGGCATAATTTCTGGCACGGGATTGCTCATCGCAAACACAATCGCTTTTTCATTCATCAAAGCAATGTCCTTGTGTGTAAGCAAGTTTGGAGCGCTCACGCCGATGAAAATATCCGCACCCCGCAAAGCTTCTTGTAAGGTGCCACTCAGCTTTTCAGGATTGGTAATTTGAGCAATTTCCATTTTGGAATCATTCAAACCGCCCGCCCGCTCTTTGAAAATAATGCCCGCAGTGTCCACCACCAAAATATTTTTTGCGCCAGCAAGCAAAAGCAATTTCGTGATTGCCACTCCCGCTGCGCCTGAACCTGAAACCACAATTTTCACTTTTTTAATTTCTTTTTGCACTACCTTCAAAGCATTAAGCAAGCCCGCCAAAACCACAATGGCGGTGCCATGCTGGTCGTCGTGCATCACAGGAATTTGCATTTCGGCTTTCAAGCGCTCTTCAATTTCAAAACAACGCGGCGCGGAAATATCCTCCAAATTGATTCCACCAAAAGTTGGCTCCAAGGCTTTGACAATTTTAATAATCTCCTCGGTGTCTTGAGTGGCCAGCACAATTGGAATTGCATCCACACCTCCCAATTCTTTGAACAACAAAGCTTTGCCCTCCATCACAGGAAGTGCACCTTCCGGCCCGATATTTCCTAGCCCCAAGACTGCACTGCCATCTGAAACCACCGCCACCGTGTTTTTGCGAATAGTATATTGGAAAGAAAGTTTTTTGTTTTTGGCTACCGCCAAAGAAACCTGGGCTACCCCCGGAGTATACAACACTGCCAAATTTTCCTTGGTCAATTTGCGCTTGCTCCTGATTTCAATTTTTCCGCCCAGTTTTTTTGACAATTCGATTGGATCTAGCATTTCAATGTTCAATAATCAATAATCAATTTTCAATAAATTTACAATGCATTAATTTTCAAACATTTTAAAATTGAAAATTCATTGTGAATTGAAAATTGGAAATTGAAAATTATTAAATAATAATCCACAGAAGATTTCAATAATATCAAAAAAATTATATCCTACTTCTTAACCAGCTTTAGCTTCTTATATACGCTTCCAGCAGCCACAGCGCCTTCGGCGACGGCAGTGATGATTTGACGAAATTTGTTTGAGCCCGTGGTCACATCGCCCGCTGCAAAAACATTTTCGATGGCCGTGCTTTGATCCTGACCCACCACGATATAACCTTGCTCATCGGTTTCCACGCCCAATTCTTTGGCAATCACCACTCCTGGCACAGAGCCTATTTCAATAAATACGCCTTGAATTGCAATTTCTTTCTTTTCTTGATTGGCTTTTTCATAAACCAGCCCCGCCACTTTCTCCTGTCCCAAAACCTCGTTGATTTTTTCAAAAGCATCCATGGTGATTTTGCCAGTCTTGGCAATTTCCACTTCCCAAGCTGGTTCAAAAATTTTGGTGCCCTCCTTGTAAAGCAATTGCACGCTGTTGGCAAACTCCGCCAAATGAATTGCGGCGGTGGCTGCGGCGTCGCCGCCCCCAATCACGACCACATCTTTGCCACGGAAAAACATCGCATCGCAAGTGGCGCAGTAGGAAATACCTTTGCCCAAAAATTTGTTTTCGCCAGGAATATTCAACTTGCGCGGCTTCATACCCAAAGCAAAAATGATGGTTTTGGCTTCATATTTTTTTCCATCCTCGGAAAAAATTTCAAAACCCTCCGCAGTTTTGTTGATTTTGTTCACACTAACTTCCACAATTGTGCCGCCCAAATCTTGCGTTTGCTTGCGAAATTTCTCCATCAAATCTTTGCCCGAAATTGATTCAATGCCTGCATAGTTTTCAATTTCCCACGCCTCCGTCACCTGCCCACCAATTTCCGCTCCCAACACCAAGTGATTCAGCTTATACCTCGAAGCATAAATTGATGCTCCCAACCCTGCTGGCCCCGCCCCAATGA
>JBAXHR010000036.1:0-8521 GCA_037138835.1 Candidatus Moraniibacteriota bacterium
GAGACGCCAATCCTGTTACCACGCCTGTCAGCGTGAACTCTCCTAATACTGCATATTTCATCACCAATACTAACGGTGCGAATGATTTTGATTGGCTCAGCACTCCAATAACCGGCACCACCACGAATCTGTGGGATGGAACAATGCAAAACAATCCATGCCCGACTGGGTTTCGCCTGCCAACAGGTGGAACTTACACGGGCATTCCTGATGGAAATGGTGTTATTCAAGGTGAATGGGCGCATCTTATTAACCTCGCTGGCATCACCAACTACACCACAGCTGCCAGTTCCGTGCTTCATCTGCCAGCAGCCGGTTACCGCAGTACCGGTGGTACGCTTAACTATCAGGGTTCTTACGGCTTCTACTGGTCTAGTAGTCCTTACTCCACCTACGCCTACTATCTGTACTTCGATTCAGGTAGTGTGAATCCTACCAGTATCGGTAACCGTGCCAATGGGTTTTCTGTTCGCTGTCTCAAGAACTGATCCTGCGTAGCAGGATTGTGTCCGACTCTTTCGACTCTTTCGTCTCTTTTGCATTCCCGCAGGTTCAGGTTTATAACTTGAACCGCACAGTTTACCATTGCAATATTGCCACCCGTAAACAATGCGAAGCAGGTTACAAACCTGCTCCTGCGATAGGTAAACAATGCGGAGCAGGTTGCAAACCTGCTCCTGCAAGAATGCTATAAATAGCACTTTTACGGAATATATATGCAATATTAGGAATTAAAGCATTCCCGCAGGTTCAAGTTTGTAACTTGAACCGCACAGTTTACCATTGCAATATTGCCACCCGTAAACAATGCGGAGCAGGTTGCAAACCTGCTCCTGCAAGAAGTCTTAATCCCGTTGCATATCAACCAGCGAATTAAAACACGAGATCCTTCGCTTGAAGGCTCAGGATGACCAGAAAAACTATCACAATTATCCTTACCTTGGGCGGTTGACATTTAACTTGAAAATGCTATTATAAGTCATATAAATGCTATAAATAGCACTTTTGAGGAATATATATGCAATATTTGGAATTAAAGCAACAATTAAAGGATTTTCTGGTATTTTCCTTAGCTGACATCAAAAAGGTTGATCCAGCTTTTTATCGCCGAAGACTGAATGAATGGCAGGATAAGGGATATATCAAGAAGGTCATCAAGGAATATTACATTTTTTCTGATTTGGAAATTGGCGAACCAGTTCTTTTTGTTGTCGCTAATAGGATTTTTGATCCATCATATGTTTCACTGGAAATGGCCTTGTCATATTATGGATTGATTCCAGAGAGTGTTTATGAAATAACCTCAGTTAGTTCAAGAAAAACCTATACTTTTGATTCTCAGTTGGCAAAGTTTAATTATCGAAAAATGAAGCCTGAGCTGATGTTTGGCTATCAGTTAATAATGTATCAAGGCCATAGTTTCAAGATGGCGGAAATTGAAAAGGCAATCTTGGATTTTTTCTATTTCAATTCCAAGCTTAAGACAGAGGGTCAATTTGAAGAACTGCGAATTAATCGAGATGCATTTCAAGAGCAAGTTAATCTTGAAAAGCTAAGGCAATATCTTGCGCAATTTAAGAATAAGGAGCTTGAGAGCAGAATCAATAAGTTTATTAAATTTATGAGCCATGCTTAGTCTGCAAGAAATCGAAAAATATTATCCCGAGAATCTCAAGAAGTTTAAGCGCAATCTTTTGCGTGAGTATTTGCAATACAAAATTTTGCAAATAATTTTCAACTCGAAATATGCCAGCAAACTTTCTTTCTTGGGAGGCACTGCACTTCGGATTATTCATGAAAACAGCAGATTTTCCGAAGATTTGGATTTTGACAATTTTTCTTTGAAGGAAAAGGAATTTGGCGAAATATCAATATTGGTCAAAGAGCAACTTGAGTTGGAGGGGTATGTTGTGGAAGTTCGAAATGTCTATAAAGGCGCATATCGTTGCTATGTCAAAATTCCGAAACTGCTTTTTGACAGTGGGCTTTCTGGCTATGAAGAAGAAAAGATTTTGATTCAGCTCGACACTGCTCCGCACGGGTTTCACTATACACCAGAGAGGGTGGTGCTCAATAAGTTTGATGTCTTTACTGAAATCAGTGTTACACCTTTGGATATTATTTTGGCACAAAAGATTTTCGCCATTTTCAATCGTAAGGCAATGAAGGGAAGGGATTTTTTTGATACGGTGTTTTTGCTTTCAAAAACAAGACCGAATTATGAATATCTGCAACTGAAGCTGGATATTAAAACTTGGCAGGAGCTTAAAGTGAAATTGCTTTCCTTGGATGGTAAAGTTGATTTGAAAGATTTGGCTGGTGATTTGGAGCCGTTTTTGTTTAATGCTGATAATGCCAAGAGAGTTACGCTTTTTATGAGTTATATAAAAAATCTTGAGTCTTAGGAACCTTTTTGAGTTTTTCGAGAGAGTGTGGTGGTTTTTTTTCTTCATTCTTTTGTGTTATGATAAGAGTATTAAGTTAGGCAAAAAAAGTTTTTAAACAAAAATAAAAAAATGACTAGGATTCTTGCAATTGGCTCTGCTTGCCAAGATATTTTTTTCCCGACCAAGGAGGGTGTGCTGATGGAAACACCACAAGATTTGCTTTCGCAAAAAAAAGTGGCTTTTGAACTTGGGGCAAAATATCCCATTGAAAATCGCTATGAAGCTTTGGGTGGCAACAGCGTCAATGTGGCAGTTGGCTTGAAAAAATTGGGTGAGAATGTGGCTGTTTATGCCTGCGTGGGGGATGATTTGACGGGCAGTTGGATTTTGGAGCAGTTGGAAAAAACTGGCATTGAAAAAAACTTGGTGAAAATTCAGCAGGCTTGCCAGAGTGATTTGTCGGCCATCGTGGTGGCCGAAAATGCTCGTGATCGGATTATTTTCACCAATCATATGGCGAGCAAAAAAATGGTTTTTGACGGCCAGAAAGTTGAAGCTGATTTTGATTGGGTTTTCATTGGCGATTTGAGTGGCGCTTGGCAAAAAAATCTTGTCGAGATTCTGACTTTTGCCAAAGAAAAAAAACTTAAATTGGCTTTCAATCCTCGACAAAAAACGATTCACGAGGACACGCAAAAAGTGCTTGAAACAATTGCGCAGTGTGATTTGCTTTTTCTCAACAAGGATGAGGCGCTGGAGATTATCGGGGCTAGTCTATACACTGCTCCGGACAAGCAAATGAAACAAGAATTTTATTTGGCGCACTGCCTTGCTAAAATTGGTGCCAAGACGGTGGTGCTGACGGATGGATCGCGTGGGGCGTGGGCCTTTGCGAATGGGAAATTTTTTCATACGCATGCAATTTGCAGTGAGAAAATAGTTGACACGACGGGTGCGGGCGATGCTTTTACGAGTGGTTTTTTTGCAGCTCAGCTCAAAGAAAAATCCATTATCCAATCTTTGCATTGGGGAATTGCCAATGCCACCAGCAGTCTCGGGCAATATGGCGGACAAGCGGGATTACTCAATCAAGAACAGATAGAAAATTTGAATTAATTTAAAATTTCATTTTTTTTTACATATTATGTCCATTTTTTCCAATTTATTTTCCAAAAATAGTAACAAATATTTTTTGGCACTCGACATCGGCACGGAAGTCGTCAAGGCGTTGATTTTTCAAATTGACAAACAAGAAAAAAATGCGCATATCATCGGGGTTGGCAGGCAGCGTCAAAAAAGAGGTAATATGCAAAGTGGGGCAGTTTCCGATATTTCAGGTGTGATTGAAACTTGCCAAACTGCAATTAATGAAGCACTGGGTAACGCCAAAATCAAAACAGTTAAAAAAGCCATCGTGGGGATTGCGGGCGAGTTGGTGAAAGGCACGACCACCACTGTTCATTATGAGCGAACTCAGCCAGATTCACGGATTGATTTTCCAGAATTGAAAAATATCATTCAGAAAGTTCAGTTGAAAGCTTTTCAGCGAATTGCTCAGCAAATTGAATGGGAAACTGGTCAAGATATTGAAGTCAAACTCATTAACGCGGCCATTGTGGATGTGCGGATTGATGGTTATCAAGTGACCAATCCTATTGGTTTTCAAGGTAAGGATGTTTCCGTGAGCATTTTCAATGCCTATGCGCCGATGATTCATTTGGGCGCACTGCAAACAATTGCGGACGAACTGCATATCAATTTGCTGAGCATCGCGGCGGAGCCATATGCGGTGGCGCGCAGTGTTGACTATGATGATGCTTTGGATTTTAATGCGATTTTTATTGATATTGGAGGCGGGACGACTGACATTGCAGTGGTGCGCAACGGTGGGCTGGAAGGCACCAAGATGTTTGCTTTTGGAGGACGGGCTTTTACCAAAAAATTGGCGCAAGAATTGCGGATTAGTTTCGATGAGGCAGAAGAATTGAAAATCAATTATGCGGAAGGTAAAATTGGCAAAGATGTGGCGGCCAAAATTGAGCAAATGCTGGAAGGTGATTGTTCGGTTTGGCTCAGTGGAGTGGAGCTTTCACTTTCAGAATTTGCCAGTTCAGATGTTTTGCCTTCGAAAATTTTGCTGTGTGGAGGTGGTTGCGGACTGCCTGGGATCAAAAATGCGCTCACCTCGCAAGAATGGTTCAGGGAGTTGCCATTTTCCAAGCCCCCAATGGTAAGTTATCTGCAACCACGAGATGTGGTGCGGGTTTTGGATGGCACCGGTTTTCTGAAAAATCCACAAGATGTGACGCCGATGGGCTTGGCAAATTTGGTTTTGGACATCACGGATGAAGAAAAAGTGATGGCTGGAATCCTGCGACGAGTACTGCAAACGATTCAAGAATAATCTCTACGAATTACGAAAAATACGAATGTACTAATGCGTGTTAACTTAAATTTTACAAAAAGATAATAAAATATATTATTTCGTACATTCGTACAAATTCGTAATTCGTAGTGAAAAAACATGCATCAAACATTTTACATCGATGCGGATGAAGAGATTTCATCTGTGATAGACCGACTTAGAAAATCAATGGCCGTTGAGAACTATTTTGTGGTGCCCAAGCGCGCTATTTTTTTGCAAAGTATTGTGAATTTGAAATTACTCAAGCGGGAAGGGGATAAGATGCGCAAAAAAATTATTCTGGTAACGCAAGAAGAAAATGCGTTGGCAATGGCAGCTCGTAGTGACATTGCCGTGCAAAGCGTTGTTGAAGAAATGGAAGAATTTGCAAAACCAGAAGTGCAAAAAAATCAACCAACTGCTCAGCTCGAGCAACGACCTGTTGTCGGTGTTGGCAGTGGTGATAAATTCACCAGACTTAGTAGTATTGGAACCAATAATTTTTATGTTGATTCGACTTCGGCGCAAGCTGATTTTGCGCCATCACAAAAATTAAAAAAGCCCCTAGTTTCAAAAAATTCTGCGCTGACTGCTTCCGCCACCAGCAAGCAATTCGAAGCAAAACCTCAGCGCACTGGACAACGAAACTCGGAAAATTTGTCGGTTGTTCAATCTCAGTCTCGAACTGTCAATAAAGAAATAGCTAGCGCTAACTATGCAAAAGCCTTGCAACAAAATTTGGCCAAGCAGCAACGCGCCAGCACCCTAGAGGAATTTGATCCCAGAAAAAAAGACCTTTTGGAAAAAATGTTCAAACAGTCAAAAGACAAAGTGCCTTTTGAGAGCAAACAAATTCCAAATTCAAAAATCAAAAAATCCTTTTTCTTTTTTTTGATTATTTGCTTGTTTTTGTTGGCGGGAGTTGCGAGCTATTTGTATTTTCCAGATGCTCAAGTCGTCGTCAAGCCGAATGTGCAAACTTTGAAAATAGATACTGATGTTAAAGCGACTAATCAAGCCGGAAAGGAAGAAATTATTGCAGTGCGCGTCGTTAGTCGCAATGAGCAACTTACTTTGCAATATAGTGCCACGGGCACGAGCAGTTCTGCCAATGGGAAAAAAGCTCAAGGCACAGTGGTTGTTTATAATGAATTTGACAAGCAACCGCAAACCTTGGTTGCAACAACTAGATTGCAAGCTGAAAATGGCAAAATTTTTCGCTTGCTCAAAACAGTTACAGTCCCAGGAGCAACCACGGTTGGCGGGCAGTTGCAGGCAGGCACGATTTCAACGGAGGTAGTTGCTGATCAAGCGGGCAGCGACTACAATGTCGCAGCTGGCAAATTTAACATTATGGGTTTTCAAGGCAGTCAGAAATATGAAAAATTTTATGCCAAAGCTGCAGAAAAGTTGAATGGTGGCAGTGGTGAAGGCAGTACTGTTGCGCAGGTTACAGCGACAGACCTTGAGAGCGCGAAACAAAAAACTGAAGCGGCTTTGAAAGAAAAACTTGTGGCGGATATTGTCAGTGAGTTGCAAACCACTGAAATTAGCTTGCCTTCAGCTGAAAAAATTAATTTTGATAAATCAACTGCCAATGTCAAAGTAGCCACAGTGACAGATGTTTTTGAATATACTGCGGTGGCAACTGTGCAAGCCTTGATTTTTGCGCAAGCAGATGTGGAAAAAGTGCTCAAGCAAAATCCTCAAGTGCTGGCTGAGTCACAAGGTATGGAAGTGAAAATTGTCAAAGTGGAATATGTCACTGTGGAGCCAAATTTTGATGAGAATACGCTGTTGTTGAAAGTTCACGGTGAAGTTGAGCTGACGCCTCAAATTGATTTGGGAATTTTCAGAAAGGAATTGCTTGGAAAAAATGAAGAAGAAATGAAGCAACTTTTGAGCAGAAATCAAGACATCAAAGATGTGAATGTGACTTTTTGGCCAACCTTCATCAATCGAATTCCACAATTTCCGCAACGGGTCACGGTTGAAGTTGCAAAATAGGCGCAGGCATTGACAAGATTTATGATTTTGTTATGATTAGATTATGATTATGCAAGAACAACTTCAAAAATTATTTTCTTTTTTCTGGCTTACCGACTTTCAAGGCCGGTTTGTTTTTGCGAGGTGTGAGTAGCTTTCAAGCTAAATCAGAATTCGCAAACAGAAGCCGACCTCCAGGGGTCGGTTTTTTTTGTTCTTAAAAAATATAATTAAAAAAGAGGTGTATTATGGTTATGCTTGTTGATAAAAAAGTGTCATTAGTAACTACAACAGTAAAAATAAATGAGTGTCTAGTTGTAGTAGATAAGTTTACAATAGCGATACCAGAGGGGGTTTGCACTGAAGAGCAGGACTGGGAAATCCTTAACGAGTTTGTTCAGATGGCAGCTGGTAATAGAGTTGCTGGTGGCTGGTCACCAGTTTTAAAGGATAGACCGAAAAAATGTTCCTTAATATTTTCTCTTAATGCTTCCGATACATTAAAGAAATGTATCAAATTGGAGGCGAGGAAATATTATAAAATATTATTATAGTTTTCTTTAGTTGGGCATTCAGAACCTTGAATGCCCATAACCTCTTCGGATGTGGGTCCGAACTGATGAGCCGAAAACGGCGAAAGGGAGAGCAGAGATAGCAAGAAGTACGCTAGTTTTTACTAAGCTTCGTTTTGGGTGTAAAATGAAAATAGCTGGATAATTTTAAAAGACAAAAAAATATGCAAAAAGAGTTGGAATTAGTGAGGGAGTTTCACAAAATGGTCAAAGGCGAAAAATATTTCAAACCAGATTTGAAGAAGTTTTTTTGATACTTCCATATATCCATTTATGGAAGTATTAGGGGGAGGTTGTTCTAATTGTATTTCTAATAATTTAATAATACAAAATAAAGTTATGCATAAATTTTACGAAGACCAATATGCATCAGAAATCAAAACGACAGTCATGGACATATTTACAGAAAATGATCAAAATTGCGTTCAGGTTGCGGATAATATTTTCTATCCTCGTGGTGGCGGACAAAAAGGTGACAAAGGAATGTTAACTATCAATAAAATAGCTTATAATGTTGTTGATACCGTGAAAGATCCTTATAATGAAAATGGAATTTTGCTGATAACAACTGAGAAAATCCCAGAGAGTGAAAAGGGGCAAGCGGTGCTTTGCAAATTAAACTGGGAATTTCGCAACAAACAAATGCGACTGCACACCGCAGTTCATCTGCATCATTGTTTGCTGGAAAAAACAGCTGGCAAGAAATTGCCAGTTCCAAAAGTTTCAGATATTCAAGATGGCTTTGCTTTCAACAGATATGAAAGTGCTGAGATAGCGCAAGAGTTGGTTGAAAAAACCAACCAAATATTCCGTGATGCTATTGCCTTGGGCGCGGAAGTCAAAACTTATCCCGATGCTGAAAAAGAAGGATTTCGCTGGTGGAAATGTTTGGGATTCGAGATTCCTTGTGGTGGAACACATATAAAAAATATTGTTGAAATTGGTGAAGTTGATATTGAGTATAAGCAGAAGAAAGGTATGCCGACCATCAACATTAAGCTGAAATAAAAAAGTTAATTGCTCGTGCTGAATTTGGCAAAATGTGATAGAATAGAAAAAGTTAAGAAAGTTTAAAAGTTGATCAATACTAAATAAATTAAAGCGCTGTCGGTTGTAGGGAGCTTTAGCCTTGGAGGTTAAACCTCCAACGACTATTTAGCACAAATTAAGTT
>JBAXHR010000037.1:0-8425 GCA_037138835.1 Candidatus Moraniibacteriota bacterium
GCCTCCCCCACCACCTCCGCCGCCACCACCTCCGGAAGAACCTGCCCCACCACTGCCGGAAGGCGACGAAGTTGAAGCTGCGATGCTCGCAGAAAGACTATTCATGGCAGTTGCAAAATTGTTACCTTCAAAAGAAGCAAGGCTACCAGTGTACCAAACGGGAATATGTGAGGCGAAATATTGCTCGCCATAAAGTTCTTGCATTTTTCTGATCCACAAACTTGTCATTCCAAACAAAATCGCATACGGCAAACATTTTTCAAAAATATTTTCTTTTTCATAAAAAGCCGCCCGATCCCTGTCCACCGTTTCCATGAAGAGCTTGAAGCCTTTGATTTGCCAATTGAGCTGCGCGCCCTTGGAAGTGCGCTTGGGCATAATAATTGCAAAGCCAATCAAAATTAAACCAGAAATAATCAAACTAAAACCCCAGAAAGCACCCGCCGCAGAAAAAGAAAAGAAACCGAAGAACAAAAAGAGCAAGCCCAATACCCCGAATCCAATTCCGATATTAAAGCCCTTGGTCAAAATCAAACCCTTGTTTTTCAGGTCTTGTCTGCTGGTTTTTGCAATGTCGCCAATTTTCCGATAAAAAGAATTTTTCAAACTTGAAAGCTCAACTGCCTCACCTTCCTTGAAAATATTTTTCAAAATCTTCTTCTGCGCCCCAGTGAGCAAGGCCTCAACCTCAAGCTTTCTATTCCGCGTAAGCGTGTAATTCTTGCTAGAAAAAAACAAGAATTTGCTTTCGGTTTCCTTGATTGAGACAAGTCCCCTGGTTGCCAGCCAGATGATCTCAGCTGTGATGAATGAATTGCTAAAAGCGCCACCCTTCATCAACATGCCTGCTTCAAGAGGGGTTAGCTTCGCTGGAATTTCATATTCCGCAATAATTGGCTTGTCAATCACTGGATCTTTGCCATATCTCAACCAAACCGAAAAAGTCACAATCAAGATCAACATCGGAATCAAAAATGGCAAATATTGTCCATACAAATCCCAGAAACTTGGTTGATATGGCACGAAAATATCTTTTGGAAAAGTTACCGAAGCAGTAACACCCTGCCTTTCCAACAAGGTTCTGGTGGAATTAAATTCCAACACATTGCGCTGACTCCATTGAAAAGCGGCCAGGGATTTCTCTTTGGAACCAGCATTGCCAGCATAATATTCAACCTTGGAAGTTTGTTTGTCGACCTCTTTTGGAAAAAGCAAAGTCACACTCAAATTGTCGATTTGCAAATCCCAAAAATTGCCATTAAGGTTCCAATAAAGTTCGTCAAATTTTTGTCCGCCAAAACGAATGGCATTTTGCACTTGATAATGAATGACATAAACATTGACTCCTTGCACAGTTTTTTTGGCATCGCCAATTTTCCAAGTCACAGTGCCATCGGAAGAATTCTTGATGGTTTGATAAGCATAGGCATTGCCTGCTTGATCGGTAATGCCGAGCAGTTTCACGGGAGTTTGCACTTTTTCACCAGCAATCTCAATTCTGGTTGGCAAAATTCGGAAAATGCCATGTTTACCACCAGCCATTCCGCAATCAGCGGTGATGGTCTCTGTGATATCCAGAGAAGAATCCTTGTTGACCAGAATTTGGGAATCAAAATCTTGGATGTACCAATCCGTCACATTTCCCCGCGCCCAAGACAAATTTGGCAGCAATAGAAACAAAGCTGCAAAAATTGTCAAAAAGATTTTTTTGAACATAGATTTTTGTTTTAATTTTTGTTTACTATTCACAGCTTCTCATACTGAATTAATTAAATTACTGGTGGTTGCAAGGAGGTCGAGCCTCCATTAGGGAGGCTCGACCTCCAACGATTATCTACCACTAATTAAGTTACTTTAGTATCACTTATTGTTTGTTGCCTTTTGAATATTGCTTTTGGCAATATTCTTGATACGCTCCGTTTTTGACATTTTTCCACCAAGCTTCATTTTCCGCAAACCAAGCAATGGTCTGAGCTATTCCCTCCTCGAAAGAAACTTGCGGCTCCCAACCAAGCTGCGTTTTGATTTTTGAAAAATCAATCGCATATCTTCGGTCATGTCCTTTGCGGTCAGTCACATATTCCAGCCAACTTTCATCGCGACACATCAATTTCAAAATAGTTTTGATCAATTCCAAATTGGTTTTTTCGCCGTTGCCACCCACGCAATAAGTTTGTCCAATTTCACCCTGGTGCAAAATCAAATCAATCGCTCGGCAATGATCTGTCACAAAAAGCCAATCGCGCACTTGCAAGCCATCGCCATAAATTGGAATCTTCTTGCCCTCCATCAAATTCGTGATGGCCAAGGGAATTAGTTTTTCTGGAAAATGATAAGCGCCATAGTTATTGGAACAATTGGAAATTGTGATTGGCAAATTGTGAGTGTGAAAATAGGCGCGCACCAGATGGTCACTGCCGGCCTTGGAAGCGCTATAAGGCGACCTTGGGTCATAGGGCGTAGTTTCAGAAAAAGGCTTGTCTTCAGGCTTTAGTGAGCCGAAAACCTCATCCGTGGAAACATGGTGAAAACGCTTATTTCCAGCCTTCTTGGCCGCTTCCAGCAAGGTGTGGGTACCAACAACATTTGTGCGCACAAAGTCCTCTGAGCTCAAAATAGAGCGGTCTACATGCGACTCGGCCGCAAAATGCACCACCGCGTCAACTTTTGCCACCAACTGCTCCACCAAGCTGGCATCGCAAATATCGCCTTTGACAAAGGAATATCCGGGATTTTGCTCAAATTCCTTCAGATTTTCCAAATTGCCTGCATAAGTCAGTGCGTCCAAATTGACAATTTCATAGTCTGGATAGGTTTTCAAAATATGATGAATAAAGTTGGATCCAATAAATCCAGCCCCACCAGTGATCAATAGCTTCATGTATAATGTATAATGTATTTTGTATCATGTATTACCGTATGAAATGCTTTTTATACATTATACATAATACAAGATACCCTATACATAAAATTAAAACGGTGAATTAAACTCCGCGAATGCTTGAGCATTGGAATCCTTTTCAGATAAGATAGGATTTTCAACTGGCCAAGCAATGTTGAGCGTCGGATCATTCCAAGCAATCCCATCTTCACTTTCGGGCGCATAATAATTGTCACACTTATATTGAAATTCGGTATTGTCCTCCAAAGTGCAAAAGCCGTGCGCAAAACCTTGTGGCACAAATAAAATCAAAAAGTTTTTTGCTGAAAGTTCAAAGCCCTCCCATTGCCCGAAGGTTGGTGAGTCTTTGCGCAAATCCACAATCACATCAAAAACACTGCCTTTTGTGACGCGCACCAATTTGGCTTGCGTGTCTGGCGCATGTTGAAAATGCAAACCTCGCAAAACTCCTTTGCTCGCCGACATTGAATGGTTGTCTTGCACAAAATCATTTTCAATGCCAAGCTCGGCAAATTTTTGCTTGGAATAAGTTTCCATGAAAAAACCGCGCGCATCTTGAAACACTTTTGGTTTAAGCAAATATGCTCCGTTTAAAGTTTTTTTGATAATTTCCATAAATTTCTACGAATTACCTGCCTACCGGACAGGCAGGCGAATTTTACAAATGTACGAATTACTAATGACCATTGTTACTGATTACTAGTTACCGATTACTTCCCACGCTTTTATCATAATATACTTTTGCAAAAAATAAAAGGATTAATACCCCATGGCAAGCCCTGGACCTTTGCAGGCTCTCGAGGCAAGCCTCGAGGTATTAACCCTTTTGTTATCGTCGCTCGCTTGGAAATGAAAGAGTACTTTCATTTCGCTCACTTCGCTAGATAATAAAAAGAGGCAAGCGCCTCTCCCTATCTCATCCACCTGCCAACAGGAAGCTGAGCCCTAACAATATAGCAATTTGACAATATAACAATTTTGCAGCCTATAAATCCCCTTTCAACAGTTGATTGAGTCTTTCCTTGAGTTGATCTGCAGTCGGTTCGTGATGTTTTTTTTCTTCGGAAACTGTTTCAGCTTCAATCGGCAGTTCATTTGCTGGAAAAGCAAAGCTATCTTCAAAATCTCCAATTGGCAAATTGGTTGGCACGCCAGCTTCTTCTTTGTGGTGAACTGGCATTTCTGGGAAATTCGGATAAACGCCCAAGTTGGCAACCTCTTGTTGAGAAGTCGAAGCTTCTGTTTTTTCTTCAACTTCATTTGCGAGCAAATTTTCATCTTCAAGAGCGGTTGGTTTTTCCGTTTCGTTTGGCTTGGCAATTGAGCGAGTTTCAAAATTCAACTGCGTGGCTTCTTCACTCTTATAAAGATCTTCCAGCGCTTCCAAAGGCATTGGCTCAGCATTTTTTTTGCCAAAATTCAAACTTGGCAATGGATTATTCCTGAAAATTTCTTGCAGCACGCTCAACTTTTGACTGAAAATTTTCAAATATTGGCAAGTCCAGGCCAGCAAAATTCCCGCCAAAACACTCGCCACCGCTATCGCTGGCCAAGTTGGGCAAACTGTTTTGGTCACGGGTTGCTCAATCATTCGCAAATCAATTTCCGTTTTGACATCATAAAGACCACTGGCTG
Organism: Candidatus Moraniibacteriota bacterium; assembly: GCA_037138835.1. Classification (GTDB taxonomy): domain Bacteria; phylum Patescibacteriota; class Minisyncoccia; order Moranbacterales; family GWC2-37-73; genus CAIPMZ01. Next base: position 4,538 of record JBAXHR010000037.1, read on the forward strand.
TTTCAAAAAAAGTCTGCGCAGTTTTGCCCGCAATCAATTCGCCAGTCATTTGATCATCACCAGAAATTGAAATTGAAATAATCGAATTTTGTTTATCCAATTGCGCAGCTTGAATCATTTGATTCCAACGACTTTTGCGTTGCTCTGGTTTTTGACTGGCGGTTGAGTCCACAAAATTTGGATTGTTTTTGAGCAAGCGGTCATAAAAAGCCAAGGTTCTTGGAAGTTCCAAAAGATTTTGAAAAATTTGCGCTTGTTGCGAAACAGCGACTTCGGATTTCGGAATCACTAAAATCAACACTTGACTTTGATAACTTTTGAAAGAAAAAACACCCACCAAAAAAAACACCACGCTCAAAACCACCACCCAGCCTGCTTGTTTGGGTGAAAGCTTGATTTGTTTGAAAAAATTGTTCATTGGTTTAATACTATAAATAATAAGAAGTTGACTGGGTAGTTTAGCAGTTTTTTGAAGGGCTGTCAAGCGAAAATCATCACTCAAATTGTTATATTGCTAAATTGTTAGATTGTTGCACTAGAACGGAGCTAGGATCCGAAGCAAGAAATGTGGCAATTTAAACATGTAATACTAAAGCAACTTAATTAGTGGTAGATAATCGTTGGAGGTCGAGCCTCCATTAGGGAGGCTCGACTTCCTTGCAACCACCAGTAATTTAATTGATTCGGTATAACAATATAACAATTTAGTGAATTTTGGACGCAAAAAAAGCCGTATATCTGTTGATATCGGCGGATTTGCGAAGTGCTTTGACTTCTCATCTTCAAACTGCTTTGAGCTGAAGGAAAACTTTTTTACTCTTCAAGTATCCCCACTTTTGGAATACCGAGTTTGGCTTAATCACTATCGTGATTTGGTCTTTCACATGGAATGACCGATTTTGTTGCCTGCATATCGCAAAGCAACACTTTTGTTATTTACTGAAAATGTTTTTGCTAATTGCTTCACATGGAAACAACAAACAAAGCATCAACGGCAAACCTCTTAAAGAACTTCAGCTACAGCTTAGGCGGACCATCAATAGTCTCTTTCCTAAGCTGTAACTTTTTCACATCACAACGACAATGGCACAGATACAGCAATCTCGTGAATTGAAAGCTGACCATTTTTTTCAAGAGCCTGAACATACTCTTTCTGAGCAGTAAATTCATTCTTGAAATCGGTAGCTTTCGGATCGATGTTGCCGAAGTCGCCACTGAGATATTTTTTCACTGTGCTCTCACAATCATTCTCTGCCTTGCGACGAGCTGGGTAAGGATTACTCTCATAAGTATTAATGTCCCCAGTATAATTCTTAGGAACATGCAAACGAGGAAAACCTTTATTTTCACCAACCCATTCAGGAGCGAAATTGTAAGTAACCTTGAACCTCTTTCCGCTGTTTTTGCCACTGTTGATCTCAATATCCCAACAAAAAGGATCCGTGTTAAAACCAACACTCCTGATAACATGTGCGGCAGCTGAATTGACAGCGCCAATTGTGTTGCCCTGTGCTGTCTGGATTTTGACCGAGACTTCGTCTACGATCTCCTTCTTCAATTTTGCAGTATCAGGAGTTATTGCCCTTTTGAAACCAGGCAACGACTTCCTTAACCACAAACCCACTAGGGCGACAACTATCAGCAACGCCAGTAAAACAACTCCGAACATTGATATAACCAACCAAGTGTTGGAGCTTTTCACAACACTGACCAACTCTTTCATATTACTTGAAAGAGTTTTTATTGTGCCTTTTTTGCCATTGAGATTATCGTCTAAAGCGACGATATTCCCATTAACTCTTCCGAGCGAATTATTTACCTCGGACTCTCTTTCTTTTTTTTCCTTCTTGCCACCTTCTGTTAAAACAACGATGCGCTTGTCAAACGCACCCTCGATCTGTTTAAGAGTTGGCCCAGTAGCGGGTGCCACTAATGTAGAAGCAATTTTCTGGGCTGGTAGGATTTGCATTCTCCCACCTTTCTTTGTAGAATCCGCAACAGTGACATCATCCCCGAGATTAGCTCCCTGAGCTGATGCCACAAGCCTTCCTCCTTCAATCCGCATTATCGCCTGTGCCATAGATAATGGCATTAGCAATAAAATTAAAACAAATAAAAACTTTTTCATTTGCAACCTCTTTGAATTTTGCGAGCGAGCCTTTTGAATGACTCGCTCAATTTTTGGAAACTATGCGTTAGTATACCCTGTAAATAATCTTAAGATCAGAATATTCAGTGGGCACTTCACGCATTTTATTCTTTTTTGCGAAAGACACCGCTGAAGATTCACCTTCAAGCATATACACCGCATACGCATGGTTCCAGCGAACAGAAGCGTCCAACGCTTTACCTTCTTTCGAAGCACTCGTCGGAGTTCCGTCCTTCTCACGACCATTTTCGAAATCCCTTTCGGCGATTTTGTACTCTTTAATGGCCAGACCGAGAAGTTCTCTGTCTTTTTCGCCTGTACAATGCCACCAGAAGAGATAGAGATCTGCTCTCTGAAGTCTCAAAAGTTGATTATTGCCACAAGGCGTTGGACAGTTCTTTGTCCTGTCAAGCAACACCGTTAACCAGAATTTAATCGTTGCAATATTGCACACCCTCTTTATTACAGGTGGTGCAATTGGCGGAACTGTAAATTGCGGATTGTCGATGCGTAGCACTGCGTACACAGCACCGTTTTTGATACTCTTTGAATTTTGAGTATTCGCACCACCAACACCGCCAGAAATAGCTCCACCCGTGACACAACCAATTAGTCCAGAGAAAGCGCCACCCAGAGTTCGATTTGAGGCATCTGCGTAGAAAACCCCCTCCGAATAATCTCCGACTTTGACCACAATATTTCCGCCGTAAATAATTCCGGCGTCATAACATGATCTATGTTGGAGATAGTTTTTTGGCACGAAATATTTTTTTGACGCCTCGGTATCATAAGTCAAAAGACCTACAATATTTTCCTCGGTTATCCTCATCGCTTGAAGCGACAAGGCATTATCAAAATAATATACCGGGCCATTCATGGGAGAGAAATCTCTCTCGATGTCAGGATAAAGGATCATAAGATCCTGCATCCGTCCCCAAGATACAGCCCCATTGGCTTTTTCCATCGCATTTATCATCACGCGATGTTTTTCCAATGTCCAGATGCGATAACCCTGTCCAGTATTGAAACTGAAATTGGATGTCGCAACTGAAGTGCCATACCCAGCAGCATCGATCAGTCCAGTTGGGGTTCCAATGTTGTGCTCAGGCGAGTTTAAAAGCGCCCGCTCAACAACTGAACTAAAATCAACATTTCCCCCAGTCGCATCCGAGTTTACACTCGAATTGACTATGACATTGTTTGTGTTTGCGTTACTGTTGTCAACAGTAACATCATCCGCAAGCACCGTGCTTGCAGAAAAAACCATCGCCGACAACAACAAAGTCATCAGCAACCCAATCGTCATTATTTTTTTCATTTCTATCCCTTTGTTGTTGTTTTAAAAAAATCCTAAAAAATTTTCAAGTTACTCATCCATGTCACTTTGACATAGGCTTATAACCGAACTTTTTTGACACCCATTTCTTTTTTGCCTTTTAATTGGCGAAATAGAATTGTCAATTCAAATGCGGTTTTGATTCTCTTAACTGCATAGTCTAGCACCTTTTTGCAATTTTGTCAAGGGGTTTTGACCTCACCAAAAATCCCTGCCCAGCACCCAGCCAAAATCGGCTTAACAGAGCCGATTTTGGGGATTGCTTTTTTAAATAGACTCAAATTGCTAGAATTTTGAATTTTGAATTTTGAATTTCTACCCCCTCCGCACATTGCGCAGTGCGTAGGCAAAAAACGAGTGATTATGCGCTGCGAAATTGACACACCAGTGTCATCCTGAACTT
>JBAXHR010000038.1:0-8343 GCA_037138835.1 Candidatus Moraniibacteriota bacterium
ACCTACCCGACGGGCTCAATCCGAACACCCAAATACTCATTTATAAGAGCCAAATTGTATTCTAAAGCACTAGGAGGATTCAGAAAGACTTGATTTTTCTTAGTCATCCTTGTTCTTTAGAAAAAAATAATTCAAATTTGATTCGCCCACATGCTATCTATATGTGTTCGGATTCAAATGCGAATCTAGGAGAGAGTTCTTTGAAAAGTTAATTGGGCGTGGTTTTCGTATAAACCACGTATGAAAAAAGTTTTTTAAAACAAAAATGCCCTTCGGGGCGAGGAGTATTTATGGAAAAGAAATTTTTCTTGGGTGGGCAGGATCGCGAAATGATCGCGATTCGTGAAATTCTTGAGCGCAATAGCATTGCGTTTGAGGATAAGAAAATTGGCTGGGGTGCGAAAGCCTCGGCTTACGCCGAAGAAATTGAGGCTGCTGTGGTGGCAGGCTTCATTCCAGTTCTTGTGGAACTGGAAATCGACATCACGGTTCCGCAAGGAACGGTGGTTGTTGATCATCACAACGAGCGGGCTGGCGAACCCGCCTCAATCCTGCAGGTGCTTAGCCTGCTTGGCATTGAGCCGACGCGCCACGACCTGCTGATTGCGGCCAACGACTCGGGATACATCCCAGCCATGGAGGCTATGGGTGCGACTCCCGAGGAGATCGCGGAGATTCGCCTGGGCGACCGAAACGCTCAGGGTGTCACCCCAGAAATGGAGGCCGAGGCCGAGCGAGCAATCGCTCAGGCTGAAGTCATTGGAAAGTTGACCATCGTTGAGATGGCACACTCCAAAACAGCCACGGTTGCCGACCGTCTCTACGGCAAAGCCGACCAGCTTCTCATTCTTTCTGAGGATGGGGAGGCAAACTTTTTTGGGAACGGAGCAGTTTGCTCTGAACTCGATAAAAAGTTTGGAGGCTGGGGTGGTGGAGCTGGCTTCGGCAAGAAGGATGGGCTCGGATATTGGGGAGGAAATCCGAAGCATGACGAGCTGGTTGCTTGGCTCGTCGAAAAGTTAGCTTGATTTTTTTTGCCAAATAACTAGAAAGTCTTAAAATCGGTTGTTTGGTAGAATTTGTTTTTTTGTATTTTGAGGGTTAATCAGCTCCGTCATAAAACAAAAGTGGCGGGGCGCATCAGGAGTTTAAAATGAGAACAAGCGAAAAGGCTGCAAAGCAGCCTAGGAAAGTTAATTTTCGGAAAATCTTTCACAAGATTTTCTGGCTACACGAGAGCGGTCTCTGTCAAGGAGACCATGAGACATGGTCAGAGGGGTCCGACATTTTTGTCGGATTCCGTTGCTCATGTGGTGAACTTATCGGCGTTCACCGTGTTGGAGAATAGCTGGGGGAGTAATCGGTTGACGCTTCTTGGTTAAGAGGCGTCTTTTTTTTATGCAAAAAAGTAGGAAATATGCTAGGTAGGCATACTTGCAGGGGTGAATATTGACGGGTGAATATTCACCTGCAATACATAATAAAGCATAAGACGGCTACTACTTTTGCAATAAGCTTTTTTATGCAAAAAATCAGGAAATATGCTATGATGATTGGGTAATATGCATAATATGATTGAATTGGCTAGGGACTTAGTCCTCAAATAAAAATATGCCCAAGCAAGAAAATATAACTCAAGAACAAAAAATTCCCTTTGCGGAAATGCAAAAAATAGACAAAGCTGATTTTTTGCTGGCGCTTGAAAGTTTAAAAGAAATCAAAGACGAGGCTGAAATGAAAACTGCGATTGGCGAGGTGGTTTTTTCGGCATTGAAATTTTTTGAAACTTATCCCGAAGATGAACAAGCTTTTCCCTTTTTGATGAAAAAAATGGACATTTTGAAAATATCTTGCGATCGGAATGTTTTTGACCGGTCGTTTTCGCAGGCGCAAGTGGATGAATTGATAAATTTGATTTGCGAAAACAAAAAGGATGAAAAAAGTCAGCATGCTGAATATTTTGCTTATGGCCTATTTTCAACAAGTTCAAAAAATGAAAGAGAAATTGATACACTTAGTGATCAGACAGCGATCGCACTAACGAAAAAACTGCAAAGAGGTGAAACAGTCAAGAGTTCAATGACTCAAGAATTAAATGCTTGGCTGCAACATAGTCAAATGATAGATGATAAACTCAGACTCGAGTTGATTTGTGCTGTCTTGAATAATCCTGGACATACTAGTGATAGAATTGCAGATGCTCTAATTAGAGAGCAAGCTAATTTTAGTGGAGTTATGCTGGAAAGGATAGTTGAGCAGGCAGAAGGTAAAGAACTTAATGTAATAATGAAAGTTTTGGATGTGCTAGAGGCAGTGGCTCGTTTTGGACAGTGGGAAGAGTGTATGGAGGCAGGTGGGCAAAGAGCTTTCGATAAACTTGAAGAAATTTATGAAAATGAAGATAACTATTTTTTAAAAACTCGCTTGGAATTGATAGTAGGCAATTTGAAAAATTCTCAACAAGAATCTAAAAAAAGACCATTTGATGATTTGGACCAATATAAAGAAAAAATTTCCCCTCTTAGCTCTCAATTTTATGATCAGCAAAAGCAAAAAGAGCTGTTTGTTGAAAATTGTGCTTACAATGCAGTTAGCAATGATTATGGCGTTATCTATACTAGCAAAGGTCAAGTCGATTCTTTTTTCAAATTAAATGCTGAAAATAATACCAATTTAGAACTAAAAGATATTTTGGCCAGCTCACATACCCAATGGGAAGCGATGACGCAAGAACAGCAGCGAAATTTGGTGGACAATTATCGAGTTTTAATTAGCCCAGCCTTTCGCTTGGAAATTGAGCAAAAATTCAAAATTCAATTGAAAGATTTTGACCTCAGGACACAAGTTCAATTTTTGAATTTCATTTCCAGTCGCAATAAAGAAGAAATAGAAAAGGTTGTAAATTTTATAACTTCTGATGAAGATGTGGAAATAGTTACAGGGAAACTGAAAGCCTTTTTGGCACTCGAATTGAAAGATGCTGAGGGGGCAAAAATTTTGCAAGTCGGTGAAAAAATGCCAGCAGAAAAGGCAGCAATGTTTTTTCAAAAAATTAGTGAACTCGCGGATTTGGCAGGCAAGGAAAGGCTAGAATTGCAAGCGATGCTTTTTCAGAAAGAAAGACAGCAAGAAATTCCAAAAATTCAACAGGAATTGCTCAGAAAAGCTTATGCACTTGTTGAGAAGTTCAGCGCCGAATTTTCTCAGGCAGAGCTTGATGAGCAGAAAATCGAAACTTTTTTGAGTGACCTTGAAAAAAGCAAGACGGAAATTGTTTTGCTGGCAACTGCCTTGAAAAGCGGTGCAACCCTGGAGCAATTGAAGGGCTGGGAGGTTTCAATCGTGCGAAACCCAGATGAAAGACAACAAACCCAGATGATTGAAATTGAAGAACGAAATTGGACTCAAATAGAAAAAATGAAAGATAAGGTAGTGGCTAGTTTTAAGGCAGCTTTTGAAGATGGACAAGAAAGAGAATGGTATGTGGCTGAATTTGAACAGCAAGTTGCTTCTTTCTTGGCTTTCACTAGAACAAAGCATGGCACTCTCTATTTTGGTTCGTTCAATGTGGATTTTGAAGCTAGGGGCTTGGGCATTGGCAATGTGATGATGGATAAGGTGGTTGCAGAAAAGGCAAGATGCAATATTCTTGAAGCCACTGCTTCACCTCGCATCCCAGCGGGCACAGCTTATGTTGAACGAATGGGGTTTGTGATTGATGGCATTATTGCAAATTATCACAAAACTGGCGAGCCACTTTTTTGTATCAAAGCTGACAAGCAAAAAAACTCAACCTATCAATATCGTAATGAAGGCAAAGAAATTGAAATAGGTGAGGAGGCAATTAAAAAGCAAGCGTTGGAATTGGTAGAGGTCGAGAGCCTCATTGGTACTGAATCTTTTGTGCTGAAATTTGACATGGAAAATGATTTTGCAAATATGAAAGCCACCATGAAAAAACTGCTGATTGCCAAGGACGATGAGGGCGAGGAGATTACAGGGCAAATGACAGAAAACAAATATCTCATTACCAGATATTTCAAAGATAAAAACGAAACAGAAAAAGATGTGCGGTATTTTTTGTTTGAGAAGATAAAAAACATTTAAACATCTAAACATCTAAACATCTAAGCATCTGAACATATAAACATTTAACCATCTAGACATTTAAACATGTAAACAAAATTGATTAATCATCTAAATTTAAATTACAAAAATTTCTAGGAATTTTTTGTTTGAATGATTAAATGTTTGGATGCTTGTATGGTATGTGTATAACTTATTTGCTTTATTTGGGCGAAAAATAGTACAATAGAAAAAGTTGGAAATTAAATCATTCGTCCTGGTGGATTTGCAAAATTTTTGCAGACCGCAGAATGCAAAATTTGCTAGGATAAACTAGAAAGGAAGGTGACAATATTATGGCAAATGTAAACAAAGACGCATTGGTAAGCGCAATCGCAGCAAAAGTAGATCTTTCAAAAAAAGTAGTAGAAGGAATAATTGAAGCTTTTGAAGAAATTGTGACGGAAGAAATTAGAAAGGGCAACAAAGTTACCTTGACTGGTTTCGGAACTTTCAAAGTTTCGCAGCGCGCAGCGCGAGAAGGAATCAACCCTCAAACCAAGGCAAAGATTCAAATCCCTGCAATGACCGTTCCAAAATTCACTGCTGGCAAAGCACTCAAAGAAGCAGTTAAATAGTCTTTATATTTTATATATAAAAGATAGTCACAAAACCCGCCAAGTTGGCGGGTTTTGTTGTGCGTGGAAATGGGAGGCAGTGAGAAACCCTTAGGAAAATCAATTACAGATGGAAAGAAATTTTAAATAAGGTATAATGAAAATAGATGAAATGAGAAATATAAAAAATATATTCAGTGGAATAAAAAACAAAATTAAAAGGCTGGTGAAAGTTTTGCCAATTTCAACTTTTGTTTTTTTGCTGGTCCTGCCAGCCAGTACAAAGGGAGAAATTTTGCTGTCAGCGCTTGAATTGAAAGTCTATTTATTTATAACTAAGCTTAACAAAAACACCGTATGTCTCTCAAAAAACCCCTCATCACAATTTGTCTGTTTGCAATCCTCGGGCTAACTGCTCCAGCTTTGGCTCAAACTCCCTCAGGAGATTTGCGCCTCACGACTTCACCATTGCCAATCAATCTTAAAGTGCAACCAGGCACTTCAGTTTCAGCCAACATCAAAGTGAAAAACGATGGCAATACCACTGAAAGCATCAAAGCAACTTTGATGAAATTTAAAGCTGATGAAAATTCTGGCGCCCCATTGCTTCAAGAAAAAGAAGCAGGGGATGACTTTTTCGATTGGGTAACTTTTTCAGAAGACACTTTCAACCTCCCGGTCAATGAATGGAAAACCATCACCGCAACTTTCAATGTCCCAACCACGGCTTCCTTTGGTTACTACTATGCTATAGTTTTCATCAGAGCTCAAGAAAATGTTCAAAAAGCAGACAGGCAAACCGTCGTAGCTGGAGGAATAGCTACCTTCGTTCTGCTTGAAGTACAAGTCCCAAATGCCAAAAGAGAAATTCAAGTTACTGACTTTTCCGTAGACAAAACTTCTTTCGAATTTTTGCCAGCAACTTTCTCAGTCAAATTGAGAAACACTGACAATGTCCACATCGCTCCTCGTGGAAACATCTTCATCAGCAAAGGAGACGGCAAAGAAGTTGCCATTTTGGAAGTTAATGAAGCCAAAGGTTCAATCCTGCCAAATTCACCTCGAGATTTCCAACAACAATGGTCAGATGGCTTCCCATATTACACTCAAGCTCAAACAGATGGCAAAGCAGTCCTAGACGAAAAAGGCAATCCAACCCAAGAACTGAAATGGAACTTTTCCGAAGTTTCCAAATTAAGATGGGGCAAATACACCGCCAAGATGCTTTTGATTTATGATGATGGCAAAAAAGATGTGCCTGTTGAAGCGCAGGTTTTTTTCTGGGTGATTCCGTGGAGGATTATCGTGGGCGGACTTTTTGTGGCAATCTTCGTGCTCATTGGGCTTAAATCTACCATCTTTAATCTCACCAGGAATGTTTCAAGTTTAATGAAAAAGAAAAAGTAAAGTGGTGCCTTTCAATTTCTGAAAATACAAAGCAAAAACACCTAGCTTAAAATTTTAGGTGTTTTTCTTTTTGTGATATAACCAAGTTAGGAAAAAACTTAAAAATAACTTCAAATGCGAAAAATAAGTAGCGTCAGCTTCTGTTTTATGCTGGTCTTCTCCCTTGCTTCCAAATCTAGTTTAGTTGATTTGACGCGTTTACTTGTGAAAAAATAAAATATCTGGTATAATTTTGATAGTTAAAATTCTTTAAAATATGCCAAAAATAAAAAAAGAAATCAAAATATCAAAAGAAAAAGAACAAGCGCTTGAAAAAATGTGGAAAGTTACTACGCAAGAAACTGTTGTTGCGAAGCCTAAGCGTAAAGTAGCAGTAAAGAAACAAAATAAAGCGCTAGTCGAGGAAATTGCGCAAATCCAAATGCAAGCTGTGCAGGCCGAGCCTGATTTTGTGGTGGTGCCAGAGCCAAAAACTGAAATCGAACATCTTCCAATGTCTATTGCAGAGGAAGCGCAGTTTCGCAGTGAGCAAAAAACTGAAGAAGATAATGGAAAATTCGGGCTTAAATTTGATTTTGATCTCAATGAGCAATTGGCAAAAATTCCTAGAGTGGTTTTTGCAGTTGGGTTAGTGGTGATTGTGGTTGTGTTGGCAACTTTTGGTTATATATATAGATTCAACAAGCAGGTTGTGGTTGAGCAGGAAAAAGCAAAAAGTTTGCAAGAAGTCAAAAATCGAATTGGGATTTTCATGGAGTTGCCAACAGATGAAGAGCCGGTTTTTGCCACTGTTACGGATGTTGAAAAAATCAAAGAGCAAAAGTTTTTTGCCAAAGCGCAAAATGGCGATATCGTGTTGATTTATGCAAAAAACAAAAAAGCGTTGCTTTATCGTTGGGCTAGCAATAAAGTGATTGAATTTTCAAATGTGGCAGGTTTAGAAAATGACAAGGAAGTTGCTGATGATTCCAAGGCAACTGAGGAAACAGCTACCTCTGAGGCAACTCAAGAAACTCAAGAACAGTCAACACTTGAAAATGCGTCGCAAACAACAATTACCCCTGATGCCTCCACGGCTCCTACTGAAAATCAAGCTCAGGTCGCAACAGAGGTTAAACGTGAAGTTAAAGTGGTGGTTTTAAACGGCACCACGCAAAAAGGTTTAGCTCAGAAAATTGCAGGAGAAATTGCGCAGGTTGCTGGAGTTGCTATTGCCAAGGTGGGCAATGCTAATGGCAGTTTTGAAAAAACTGTGGTAGTTGACCTGAGTGGCAACAATAGCAGTTTGGCCACGGAAATTGCTGGCAAATTGGGTGGAGAAGTTGGCGGCGAGTTACCTGCGGGCGAAACTACTTTCAGTGGAGATATTATAGTGATTGCAGGCAAACAATAAAACAGAAAGATTAATCTTATGCAAAGAGGCCTTTGAAAGCCTCTTTTTTTGTTTATTTCCTTAAATTGGCTAAATTGGTTTCCGTTTTAAGACGGCTGCGTTTTTGGGCAAAAAGTTTTTTCACTTTTTCAATAATAAGGGGATTGAGAAAACCCTTGAGTGAGCCATTTGAAAGCAACAATGCTCGCACTTGAGTGGCTGAAATTGTTGGAGTGGTGCCATCAACGCGATTGAGAATTTGGCACTTTCTGCCTGCATCAAGAAAAAAAGCCAAATCTGCATTGCAGCCGCCAAAGAAAACTGTTTTTGCTGGGTCAAATTTTTTTGCAAGGAGCAGTTTGTCCAATTCGGCGAGCCATTGCGCGTCAGTGGGAAAATCTGGCAAGCAAATTATTGCAAGGTCGGGGAAAATACTTTGCACAAATTTTTTTCTTTCGGCAACTGAAAAAAAGTTTCGCAGTGAAAAAGGAGCGCTGGAACTGCCTAAAATGAGCAGGCTGTTTTCAATGCCAAATTGTTGAAGCATTTTTGCAATCACCGCTTCATGACCAAGATGCATCGGGTTGAGGCGGCCGACAAAAACGCCGTGATTGCTGGTTTGGTTAGGACACATAAATAAATATGCTTGATAAAATTTATATTTATCAAAGTTGGATCTTCTTTATGAAAATGAAAAAGGATTTTTGGCTGTAGGGAACTTTACTGCATACGAAAGAAGACTAATAAAAACACTTACTCAGAAATCTTTGCTTAATAAAAAATTAACTTTGTCACAAATATCTTGAAAACAGCAATGATGTTCAAAGAATCTGGTATTTACTAAAAACCGGAAAAAATCAACAATGAAGATACAAATTAAGG
>JBAXHR010000039.1:0-7990 GCA_037138835.1 Candidatus Moraniibacteriota bacterium
GCTGTATTCTCTTTATGGCATCATTAATGCTTTTACGCCAATTGTGAAAAAAATTGAAATTCCTATCAAAAATCTTCCGAAGTTTTGGAATGGCAAAAAAATTGTGCAAATTTCAGATGTGCATCTGGGGCATATTTATCGCGAAGAGTTTATGTGCCAAGTGGCTGAAAAAATAAATTCCCTGAAACCGGAAGTAATTTTGATCACAGGGGATCTTTTTGATGGAACTGATGGGAAGTTGGATGTCTTTGCGCAGTCACTTGATTTGCTTGAAGCGCCAAAAGGGATTTTTTATGCTAGCGGCAATCATGAAACTTATTTGACAAACACTCAGGAGGTTTTTGAGGTTTTGAAAAAGACCAAAATAGTTGCTCTGCGTAATGAAATGAGAGTGCTTGAGGGTCTGCAATTTATTGGCATTGAATATCCTCATCCCATGGAAAAGAGAAGGGTTGCGGAAACCATCAAGCAGCTCCCAGCTTTCAATTCAACTCAGCCAAGCGTCTTGCTTTGGCATATTCCAGCTCAAATCAGAAAAATTAGAAAGCTCGGTATTTCCTTGATGCTTTGTGGGCACACGCACAAAGGACAGCTTTTCCCCTTTGGCATTGCCACAAAGTTTATGTTCAGGGGCTATGATTATGGCTTGAAAATCAAAGGCGGACTTGCGGTATACACTTCTTGTGGCTTGGGAGCTTGGGGCACACCAATGCGAACCGAAGGACATTCGGAAATTGTGGAAATAACCCTGACAAAAGAAAGTTGAGCTGATTCGAAGCTTTATATCAATCAAGGACTGTTTTTCAGGGAAAGGCAGTTTTTTGTTGCTTTTAAGGCGAGAAAGTGCTAAAGTATAGATGAAATAGAAAGTTGATTTTTTTGTGATAGGTAGTTGGATAAAGGCGATTTGTTAACAAAAAACATTATGATTGTCTTTGCTGCGATTATGCCTCATCCGCCAGAGAGTATTCCTAAGGTGGGAACGCTGGTTGAAATGGCCAAAATCAAAAAAACCTTGGCAGCTTTCAAAGAGTTGCGAAAAGGTCTGGAGGAGGCTGCTCCAGACACGATTATTATTATTTCGCCGCATGCCCACATGGAACCTTATCGCTTTGTGATTAATTCGGCGAGCACTTTGGTGGGGAATTTTGCTCAGTTTGGAATTGAGGAGACTTACAAATTCAAAAATGATTTGGCTATTGCTGACAAGATAGCCTACGCTTGCAGTGCGGATAAATTGAGAGCAATCCTGAAGCATGATTTTTTGGATTATGGGGCGCTGGTGCCACTTTATCATCTTACGAAAAATATGAAATCCAAGACTAAGCCGATGGTGGTGCATCTATCTTTTTCGCTAGTGAGCTACAAACGCCATTATCGCTATGGTCAACTTATCAAGCAAATTGTTGGCAATCATGAATTTATTGGCAGCAATGAATTTATCAGTGGCAATGAAACCAAGCGGGTTGCCATTATTGCTAGTGGCGACCTTTCTCATCGACTTACGCCAGAGGCGCCTGCTGGCTATTCGCCCAAAGGAGAAATTTTTGATCATGAGATTATTCGTCATTTGGGAGAAAAGAATGTGCTCAGTTTGTTGAATATGCCCAAAGAAACTGTGGATGAGGCAGGGGAATGTGGCATTCGCAGTATCTTGATTTTGCTGGGAGCTTTGCATGGCGAAGAATATTCCTTCAATCTTTTGAGTTATGAGAGTCCTTTCGGGATTGGATATATGGTGGCGAGGCTGGTTTAAAATAGGATAAATGCTAGACGCTAAGAAAATTTATGGCTCACCAAAGATCGCAATGTGGTTAGTTCCATTTTGGAACATACCATAAAACACGGGGCTATTCATGGTGAACAGTGGAAGAGCCACTCAAGAAGCTTTTTATTCAGGCAGTTATTCGAAAATTTCGAATAGTTTATTATCTAGCGAAGTGAGCGAAATGAAAGTACTCTTTCATTTCCGAGCGAGCGACGATAACAAAAGGGTTAATACCTCGAGGCTTGTCTCGCGAACCCGCAGGGTCCAGGGCTTGCCCTGGGGTATTAATACCTCTTTTATTTTTTTAACTGTCGTCTTGATTGCTTGGAAAGTTTAAAAATGCTAAAATTAGAATACCTATAACAGCGAGAAATAGTTATGACGAAAAAACTCACCATTAGAAATAGTACGGCGGAATTTTTGATCTTTACCACTCAAAGCGGCAAAGACACAATCGATGTTCGAGTGGAAGATGAGAATATTTGGCTTACGCAAAAACTTATTGCCAAGCTTTTTGGAGTGGAGATAAATACCATCAATTATCATCTGAAAGAAATATTCAAAAACAGTGAATTGGAAGAAAAATCAGTTATTCGAAAATTTGGAATAACTGCCGATGACGGAAAAACCTATCAAACAAGCCATTATAGCCTAACTGCAATTATTGCTATTGGTTTTCGTGTCAATTCTCAAGAAGCGACAAATTTTCGCAAATGGGCAAGTGGCGTGCTCAAGGATTTCACTTTGCGTGGATATGTGCTTGATGATATAAGACTTAAAAATGGAGCTTATCTTAGCAAAGAATATTTCAGAGATCTTGTTTTGCAGATTCGTGATATCCGGGAAAGTGAAAGAAATTTTTATCAAATAATGGTCGGGAGACTTAAAAGATGCTAAACTTAAAACACTAAGCAATAGTTTTCAAAAAAAATGGCAAAAGAAATTGTGATGTTCACTGATGGTGGTTCAAGAGGCAATCCGGGGCCTGCTGGGATTGGGGTATACATCGAGACATTGGGGAAAAAATACGGCGAGTGCATTGGGGTGAAAACCAACAATGACGCGGAATATGAGGCGTTGATTTTTGGGCTCAAAAAAATCAAACAGCTTTTGGGCAATGCACCAGCCAAGCAAGCTAGCGTGCTTTGCTATTTGGATAGCGAGCTGGTGGTCAAGCAACTCAAGCACCAGTACAAATTGAAAGAGCCTCGCATCCAGCAATATTTTTTGGAAATTTGGAATTTGATGTTGGATTTTGAAAAAGTTTCCTTTGAGCATATTTATCGCGAGAAAAACAAAATTGCCGACGCACTGGTTAATCAGGCGCTGGATGGACAAGGGAAGCAGGAGGTTTTGTTGTAAAATAAATAAGTATATAGTATATTTTTTGTCATCCTGAATTTAGTTCAGGATCTTGCATGCAGGAAGTTGACTTATGCAAAAGGAACAGATGCTGAAACAAGTTCAGCATGACAAAGGTTTAAAATAGAAATGAAAAAAACAAAAAAGTGGCTAATTTGGATTATAATCATCATCGCTATTGCTGGTAGCGTGTTTGCTTTTTTCAAAGGCAAAAAACCAGTTACGACTTATACCACGGCGCAGGCTATGAAAGGGAGGCTTGCGCGGACGGTTTCAGCCACCGGCACACTGAGCCCTGACCAGCAAATTGATATGTCTTTCAAGACCACTGGCACCCTGAAAAGCATCATGGTTGATGTGGGCGACACGATTTCCAAGGGTCAGAAACTGGCGACGATTGACACTGGAACTTTGCTTTCACAGCTCAAAGTTGCACAAGCGCAACTTTTGGTGCAACAGAAAAATTTGAGCAATATGACAAATCATAAAAATGATTCTTCGATTCAACAACGCGATGCGCAGCGGGCAATGGTGCAACAAGCTCAAGCATCAGTGAGTGTGATCGAGGATCAATTGAAAGAAGTTGATTTGATTGCGCCTTTTGATGGACTCGTGACTAAGCGCAATGCTAATCCAGGAGAGACAGTAGTGTTGAATCTCAACAGTCCAATTTTGACGGTGATTCAGAAGGATGATTTGCTGATTGAATCAAACATTCCTGAATCTGACATTGCCAAGGTTTCAATTGGTCAAAATGCGAAAGTGACTTTGGACGCGCTGACGGATAATGATATTTTTGAAGCTAGGGTTTTCAAAATTGACCCTGCTTCCACGGTGATTCAAGGTGTGGTTTATTATCGCATCAAGTTGAAATTTGACAATTTGGATCCGCGTTTCAAGGCTGGGATGAGCGCCAATGTGGACATTGCGACAGCTGAAAAAGAAAATGTGGTTTCCGTGCCACAACGAGCAATCAAATTGGAAGGTGACAAAAAATTTGTGGATGTTTTGGGAGCTGAAAATCTGACCAAAAAAGTTTCCGTGGAGACTGGTTTGGAAGGGGATGATGGGATGGTGGAAATCGTTTCAGGCTTGAAAGGTGGCGAAAAAGTGGTGACTTTTGAAGTGACGAAATAATATGCCTTTAATCTGCGTTCAAAATTTGAGCAAGACTTATGAAACTGAGGGAGTGAAGACCCCGGTGCTTTTTGATGTGAATTTTGAAATTCAAAAAGGCGAATTCATTTCAATCATGGGTCCGTCTGGCTCTGGCAAATCAACGCTGATGCAAATTTTGGGCATGTTGGATCGGCCAAGCGAAGGAATTTATTTGCTGGAAGGAAAAAACATCACCCAATACACTGATGATGAGCTGGCCAAAATTCGCAACAAAAAAATTGGATTCGTTTTTCAATCGTTCAATCTTTTGCCACGCACTTCGGTTTATGAAAACACAGAACTACCTTTGCTTTATGACGAAGACCATCTGGAAATGAGCAATCAAGAAAAAATTACCAAAGCTTTGGCAGCGGTGGGGATGAGTCATCGCACGCAGTATCTTTCCAATCAGCTTTCTGGCGGCGAAAAACAACGCGTGGCGATTGCGCGCGCGCTGGTCAACAACCCCGAAATCATTTTTGCCGATGAGCCAACGGGAAATTTGGATTCCAAGTCGGGCTTGGCAGTGATGAGAATTTTGCAAAAACTCAATGATCAAGGGCACACCGTGATTTTGGTCACTCACGAAACCTACACCGCCCAGCATGCCAAACGCATTTTGAACATGAAAGATGGACGCATCGTTTCCGATGAAATTGTCAAAAACAGATTGATTGCAGATGGAGAAAACAATTTACTGAAATAATATTTACTCATATGTAATAAGGCGTCCTAATGACTAAATTAGGAATTTTTACGAGCTTGTTTGTTTTTTAGGACACGCTCTTGGTTGGGAGTTATAACCAATCACTCAGAATTCGCTGTCGCTCATAATGGTCTAAAAAACAAACAAGCTCGTAAAAATGTGAGCCATAAAGCATGCTTGAATTGTAATTTTTAATTTACATGAAATTATCTTCTCCCATAAAAATTTCCTACAACAATCTGATGGCGGCCAAGTTCCGCTCTTTTTTGACAATTTTGGGAATCATCATTGGCATTGCTTCGGTGATCATCGTGATGGCAATTGGAGCCAGCGCCCAGCAACTCATCTTGAGTCAGGTTTCCGGGATTGGTTCGAATTTGATTGGGGTTTTGCCCGGCGCTTCCGATGAAAAGGGGCCGCCTGCTTCAGCTTTGGGAATTGTGATCACAACTTTGAAGGAAAGTGATTTGCAAGCAGTGCTCCAGAAAAAAAATGTGCCCAATGCAGTTGATGGCTGCGCTTATGTCAGTGGGGTAGCCACGCAAAAGTATAAAAGCAATTCCGCGGAGGCCAGTTTTCAAGGGGTTTCAGCGAGTTTTTCAAATGTGGAAAATGTGACACTGAAGGTTGGCAGATTTTTCACAGTCGAGGAAGAAGCAGGCTTGGCGCGTGTGGCCGTGCTGGGACCCAATCGGGCAGAGCAACTTTTTGGCAATGAAGATCCCTTGGGAAAAGTTTTTTCCCTCAAGGACACAAATTTCACCGTGGTGGGAGTCTTTGAAAAAAGAGGCGCCAGTGGCTTTACGAACACAGATGATTTGACTTACATTCCCTTGGAAACTGCACAAAAAATTTTGCTGGGCATAGGTCATGTCAATTTTATGCGAGTCAAAATTGATTTGCCAGAAAATCTCGACAAAGCCACTGCTGATATTGCCTATACCATCAGAGCTCAACATCGAATCAAGAATCAAGCCGAGGATGATTTTTCAGTGCGCAACACAGCGCAAGCTATTGCTACAATTACCAATATTACCAATGTTTTGAAATATTTTTTGACTGGCATTGCTGCAATTTCTTTGTTGGTTGGCGGGGTAGGGATCATGAATATTATGCTCATTTCCGTCAATCAACGCATTCGTGAAATTGGTTTGCGCAAAGCGGTTGGCGCCAGGGCGCGTCACATCATTGCGCAATTTCTGATAGAATCGATTTTTTTGACTTTGCTTGGAGGGGCAATCGGAATTTTCTTCGGGATTTTGCTTTCTTTTTTGACTTCAGTGGTGATCAATGCGTTGGGATATAAATGGGAATTTTTGATTTCACTTTCTTCAGTTGGGGTGGCAAGTCTGGTGGCGATTGCAATTGGAATTTTGTTCGGACTTTACCCAGCCCTAAAGGCCGCCAAGATAAGCCCTATGGAAGCACTGAGATATGAATAAATTATTTCTTCCAATTAAATTAGCTTTTCATAGTTTGACCATCAACACTGGTCGGACGGTTTTGACTTTGGTGGGAATTGTGATTGGAATTTTGTCAGTGATTGTGGTGACTTCCAGTGGGCAAGGGGTGAAGGAATATATCATGGGGCAAGTGAGCAGTTTTGGCACGGATATTATTCAGGTTGAAACAAAAGTGCCAGCCACGGGCAAAACTTCCTCAGCCAATGCCACTGGACAAGCGCAAGGCATTCAAATCACGACCTTGAAAATTGCTGATGCGGAGGCGCTGAAAAAAATTCCAAATATTGACAATACTGCTCCTGCCACCATTGGACAAGAAATCATCAGCTATCAGGACGCCAACAAGCGCGCCATGATTTTCGGGGCAGGCGCCGCTTATCCCTTGGTGGACAATGCCACCAAAGTAGCTGAGGGAACTTTTTATAGTGAAGGTGACGACAATGGTTTGGCACAAGTAGCGGTGATTGGCTCGGATATTAAAGACATCTTATTTGGCGAGCAAGAAGCAATTGGCAAAAGCATCAAAATCAAAGGACTCAATTTTCGAGTAATTGGAGTGTTGGAAAAAAGAGGAACTGTGACTTTTTTCAATTATGATGAACTTGTTTTTATGCCCGTGCAAACTTTGCAAAAAAAGATTTTGGGAATCGATTATGTGCGGATGATTACTTTAAAAGTGAAAGATGCCAATTTGATTGATGTGACCGCTGCGGATGTGGCGGACACGCTCAAACGCGAGCATCGAACACCAAAAGCAGAACAAGAAGATTTTTCGGTTTCCACCATTCAAGAAGCACAAAAAATCATTGGCGATGTTTTTGGCACCATTAATATTTTGTTGTTGGCATTGACTTCGATTTCTTTGGTGGTGGGCGGGGTGGGGATTATGAATGTGATGTATGTGGCGGTGGTGGAGCGAACTTTTGAAATTGGTTTGCGCAAAGCTGTTGGGGCAACAAGTGGCGACATTCGCAATCAATTTCTCTTGGAAGCAATTTTCATCACGCTGATTGGCGGGATCGTGGGAATTGTGCTTGGCTATTTAATTTCTCTTGGGCTTTCAATTTTGATTGCGTCGTTTGGTTTTAAACTTAATTTTCCGATCACATTGAGTTCAATCTTACTAGCCGTTGGTTTTTCAATGGCTACGGGCATCATCTTCGGCTTTTATCCTGCCTACAAAGCTTCCAAACTTTCGCCGATGGAGGCGCTGAGGAAGGAATAAGAATAAAATTTTTTATATTATTAGTTCCTTTCTTTGTTAGCATTTTTCGTAGATTCGCGTCAGTTTCGTAGTTTCGTATCGGTTAGAATTACACAACATTTTTCAAAACCCTGCAAGTTGTAGGTTTTATGGGGTTATGCTAGGATGAGGGTAATAAATAATGAGTCATATGCAGATTATAGTTCTTGGAAACTAAGTTGGAAATTTTTACTTTGCTTGTTTACTTTTTGGGGCACGCTTCTTGGTCAGGAACTATGACCAATCGCTCAGTACTCGCTGTCGCTCATAAGTCCCCCAAAGCAAACAAG
>JBAXHR010000040.1:0-7867 GCA_037138835.1 Candidatus Moraniibacteriota bacterium
GATGATTTTATTAGTTTCCTAATAGTACCATTTACACAAAGTATTTTACACCCTCAATTATTTCGTCATAACTCTTTTTAGTTTGGCAGGAAAATATTAAAACTTCACAATTCTCTCCTGATTTCTCTTTTGGGCGGCCTTCACGAAGCCGAAGAAAAGCGGATGGGCTTTCAGCGGCGTGGATTGGAATTCTGGGTGAAATTGTGAGGCGACAAAGAACGGATGCTTGGACGCTGGCAACTCAGCAATTTCCATCAATTTTCCTTCTGGCGATTTGCCAGAAAAAACCAAGCCAGCTGTTTCAAGTTTTTCAATATACTGTGGATTAACTTCCCAGCGATGACGATGGCGTTCAGAAATCTCACTTTGACTGTAAAGACTTTTGGCAATTGTGTCTTCAGCAAGTTTAGCAGGGTATGCTCCCAAGCGCATTGTGGCGCCATAATTTCCATCTTCCAAATTCTTTTTTTGCTCTGGCATAATGTCAATCACTGGATTTGTCGTATCGCGATTGACTTCGGTGGTGTTGGCATCTACCAAACCAAGTACATTACGGGCATATTCAATCACCGCCAATTGCATGCCATAGCAAATTCCGAGCAGTGGAATTTGATTTTCGCGGCAAAATTTGATCGCACTAATTTTTCCCTCAATGCCACGGCCACCAAATCCCCCAGGAACTAGCACGCCATCATACTGCGCCAAGGACTGCAATTTTTCTGGCTCTTTTTCAAAAACTTCACTATTGATCCAATCAATTTTGGTTTTCACGCCGACCGCATAACCTGCATGCTTGATCGCTTCAATCACGGAGATGTAGGCATCGGAAAGCACAAAGTCTCCCGTGCCAAAATATTTGCCGACAATTCCAATGTTGACGCTGTCCTTGGTGGTTTTGATTTTTTCGACCAAATTTTTCCATTGTGAAAGATCCGATGTCTTTGTTTCCAAGCGCAATTTTTTCAAAATAAGTTGTGAAAGGTTGTCGCGTTCAAAATTGAGCAAAACTTCATAAACATTGTCCACATCTGGCGCGCTGATGACATATTCCTCGCCCACATTGCAAAACATCGAGATTTTTTCTTTGCGTTTTTGATCCATTGGCACCTCACTTCGTGCGATGATGAAATCTGGTTGCACGCCTGCTCCATTAACCGTGCGCACCGCATGCTGGGTTGGTTTGGTTTTCATCTCGCCAATTTTGTTTG
This sequence comes from Candidatus Moraniibacteriota bacterium, assembly GCA_037138835.1. GTDB lineage: Bacteria > Patescibacteriota > Minisyncoccia > Moranbacterales > GWC2-37-73 > CAIPMZ01. The sequence goes on from JBAXHR010000040.1 coordinate 1,209, forward strand.
GCATTGGCACATAACTGACCATCACCGAAAGCACATCATCAGGATATTTTATTTTCATCAAACGAATCGTTTCCAAAAACAAAATATTTTCATATTCGCCAACCGTGCCACCTATTTCAATCATTGTGATTGCTGAGCCATCTTTTTCGGAAGCTTTCACGATGCGGTCAATCACTTCCAAGGGAATATGTGGCACCACCTGCACACATTTGCCACCATATTCCAAATTGCGTTCGCGATGGATAACTGATTCATAAACTCGACCAGTGGTCATATAGTTTTCGCGTGAAAGTTGAATGTTCATAAAGCGTTCATAATTTCCCATATCCTGATCAGTTTCGTCGCCATCATTCAAAACAAAAACTTCTCCATGCTCGGTTGGATTCATGGTGCCAGCGTCCACATTGACATAAGGATCAATTTTGAGGGCAGTGACTTTATAGCCCCGAGCTTTCAAAATTGCCCCAATGGAAGAGGTGGTGATCCCCTTGCCAACGCCACTCATAACTCCCCCCATCACAAAAATGTATTTTCGATTTTCCATGCGAACATAAAGTTCGAATCAACACTAATTGATCCCGAATTATCGCTAATCATTTTACATTTCTCATTCGCGATTATTGGCGAAAAGATTCGTATAAATTGGCGACTATATTATTCGCGAATATTAGTGAGCAGATTCGCATTAATTAGTAATTTAAAACACACAAAAAGTCGCGAAAATCGCGACCCCCTCGCCTCATATCGAAGAGCAAATATTTGCGAATCGAAACAGGCTTGTTTGATATTCTAAAAGATACACTCCCCTACTTGAGATTGTACACTATTTCCAAAACTTATTCAATCGTCACATTAAGCTCCAGCGAAATGCCATGTTCAAGCGATATTTTCACTTTATGCTGGCCAATTTCTTTGATATGTCCAGCGTTGATGGCCTTTTCGGGAACTTCCAATTTCAACTTGCGAATTTCACCAGCAATTTCCTTGGCTGTAATCGAACCGAAAAGTTTGCCGTCTTTGGAGCGAGCTTTGATCAAAATTTGTTTGCCTCTGAGCGCATCAGCCAATTTTTGAATTTCTGCTTTTTGCTGATTCAAAATGACTTGTTTTTTCTCCGCTTCTTTTTCGGCCATCACCACTGCACCACTAGTAGCAACAGCTGCCAATTTTCGTGCCAACAAAAAATTGCGCCCATAACCATCTGGCACTTCCTTGATTTGACCTTTTTTCCCAATATTTTTGACATCCTGCAGAAGAATAATTTTCATAAGTGAGCTACTTTGTCATTTCGAGTGAATCCGCCAGCAGGCGGAGGAATCGAGAAATCTGGGCTCAGATCCCTGCCTGCCGGTAGGCAAGTTTCGACTTCGTTTATCCGCTTAAGGCGGATAAACTGCGCTCAAGATGACACAATGTGATATAAATTAATAAAACTTCTTCAAGCATAGCTTAAACCTGCGCATTTTTCAAGCTTGTCTTGGCTTGTTTTTCTTTTTTGCTATGCAAAAACACAAACAAAGACAACGCTTGAATCGCCAGCACCCGCATAATTTCAAGATCATTGCCATTTTGCTGGGAATTTTTCTTTTTCAAAATGATGCAAGCATAAACATCGTCAATTGTTTTGGGTGAAGGGATGACAATCAGTTTTTCATCTTCAAAAACTTGCGTCTGCAAAGTATCTTTTTTGTGAGAAAATTGAATTCTACCAATTCCTGGTTTTTTGATTTCTTTCATCGTTTCCCCCGTCAATGCATTGATAAAACGAATCTCAAATTCGCTAGCGCGCCCAAACAAACCCACCGCCTCCATAATTGAAGCATAAAGTTCTTTTTGCTTGCGGGGTGAAAGTTGTGAACTTTCTGGAAAATTCAGCATGATATTCATCAGAATATCCAATTTGCGGTTGACTTCTCCAATGTATGAATATGAATGAGTCAAATCCTTGGTTGTCCTGCTCATCTGGCTAATCATTTTGTTTTTTTCTTTCTCAATTTTTTTCATTCGCCTTTCAACCCAGGTGAAAATTGCAAAACCAAAAATTCCCAAAAGTAAAATTGCATATTCCTGGGTTTGAATTGTGCTTAAGCCAAAAATGCCCTTTGAAATCAGGGTTGGAATGAAGACTATCAAGGAAAAGATAATAAAATAGATCCAATACATGCTTCTTAGCTTGCTGCTTAAATTTGATTAATCATTATCCCACAGAAAGGCCGAAAAAGTCAATTGCAATCATTTCTCATTCCTCAAAGCAAAACCCCACTAATTGGTGGGGTTTTTGTCAGCTATTTTTTGCAGTAAAGCTTGGCAATATATTCATCCAAGTCAGGTCGCAGCTCCTCTCGGTCAAAGGCATATGCCAATGTGGCTTTCAGATAGTTCAGTGGGTCACCTGTCGTGAGCCATTGACCATCTTTGAGTTCTTTGGCCAAGAAAATCCCACCATTTTTGACATAAGTTTTGATGGCATCTGTCACCCAAAGCTCATTACCTTTCCCAAGCGCAGTATTACGCAAAATTTCAATAAATTCCTGATCCAAAATCATGCGACCAAACTGAGCCAAGTTGGTTGGCGCCTCTTCGATGGTTGGCTTTTCAATCACATCTTCAATTTCATTGGTGCCTTCTCGCAATTTCACAATTCCATATCGATTGACGACTTCTTTGTCAACGCCTTGCACGCCAATCATCAAATTGCCATTTTTTTCATAGTCCTGGATCATTTGTTTGGTGAATGACACATCAGATTTGACCAAGTCATCACCCCACACGAAAACAAATGGCTCATCAGCCACGATTGAAGCAGCTGAAAGCACGGGCGTGCCATTGCCATAAGGCCCTTTTTGCCTGACATAAATGAAGTTTGCCATATCGGCAATTTCCTCAATCATATCGGCATATTTTTCCTTGCCATTTTTTCGCAAATCATCTTCCAGCGCCATACTATGATCAAAATGATCTTCCAGGGGTTTTTTGTCCCAACGAGTTACAAAGATGATATCCTTGATCCCTGCTTCGACCAATTCCTCCACCACCAATTGAATGATGGGCTTGTCCACGATTGGAAGCATCTCCTTGGGCATTGATTTGGTGGCTGGCAAAAGCCTGGTGCCAGAACCTGCAACTGCAATAATGGCTTTGGTAATTTTACGCATATTTATTGACTGTTACTTATTATATGAACATTTCTTAGGGATTAATACCAAATCAAATAAATCACTGGTGGTTACAAGGAGGTTGAGCCTCCATTAGGGAGGCTCAACCTCCAACGCCTAGCTACCAATAATTAAGTTGATTTCGTATAAGTCCCTAAGAATTTTTTTTGTTATTTTAATTTCTTCTTGCTTAAAATTCTCAATTCTTCATTAAATTCAGCGATTGCCTGCTCCAAAACAGGATGGAAATTTTTGCTGATGCCTTTTTCTTTCACAATAATCCCTGCTTGCAAAAGTGAATCCGGGGTGCCAGCGTCTAGCCATTCGCCGTCAAAAACGGTCACTTCCAAACTTTTCTTTTTCAAATAAACTTTGTTGACTTCCGTGATTTCAACTTCCCCGCGATCAGAAGGCTTGATATTCTTGGCAATTTCCACACATTCATTATCAAACAGATAAAGTCCCGTCACTGCATAATCAGAAATCCACTGGGTTGGCTTTTCCACGATTTCCATGGCTCGATTATCCTTGTTGAATCTTACCACCCCAAAGCGCTCTGGATCAGCTACTTTTTTGGCAAAAAGATGCGCACCGATGCGAAACTCTTTGATTTGCCTGGCAAAATCATCCTCAAAAATATTGTCTCCCAAAATGAGCGCCACATTGTCATCCCCGATATGATTTTCACCCAGCGTTAAAGCTTCAGCCAAACCCCTGGGCGCTGATTGAACTTCAAAAGTGATGTGAATGCCATATTTTTTCAAAAGCGAACCCAGCAAGTTCAAAAATTGGCCAGAATGTTCAGGCGCCACAATCACCAGAATATTTTTGATCCCCGCTTTGATCAAGGTGTTCAGTGGATAAAAAATCATCTGCCGATCATACACTGGCAAAAGTTGTTTGCTCGTCGTGGCGGTCATCGGAAAAAGCCTTGTGGCTGTGCCGCCCGCCAAAATGATGCCTTTCATTTTGCGTCTTTTTGGTTTCGTAATTTCTTCAGACATAAGATTACAAATAAATTTGTCATTTCGAGTGAAGCGGAGCGGAACCGAGAAATCTGGGCTCAGATCTTTCGACTTCGCTTATCCGCTTTGGGCGGATAAGCTACGCTCAAGATGACATTAGTTAAATTTCTTCATTTTAATTTTATACTTTCGGATAAATCGGATATTTTTTGCAAAAACTTGTCACTTCTTTTCTGATTTTCGCCAGTTTTTTCTCATCAGCATAAGCCGTCACAATTTCCTCAATCCAATTTGCAATTTTCCGGATCTCCTTTTCTTTCATTCCCCTGCTGGTAATGGCTTGCACGCCGATGCGAATGCCACTTGGATCCATTGGTGAGCGCGGGTCATCAGGAATCATATTTTTGTTGACCGTGATACCTGCTTCATCCAAAGCGTGCTCAGCTTGCTTGCCTGTCACCTGCTTACTGCTCATCACATCCACCAAAACCATATGATAATCCGTGCCTCCAAATTCTATTTTAAAACCTGCTTTTGTCAACTCTTTTTCCAAAACTTTGGCATTTTTGATGACTTGTTTGGCATAACTCTTGAAAGCCGGCTTGAGCGCTTCCCCAAAAGCCACCGCTTTGGCCGCAATGTTGTTCATATGTGGCCCGCCCTGAAAACCAGGAAAAGCGGACTTGTCAATTGCCTTGGCAAACTGCGCTTTGCACATAATCATGCCACCGCGCGGTCCGCGCAAAGTTTTGTGCGTGGTGGTCGTGACAATGTCAAAATATGGCACTGGATTTTCAATGGCCTTGCCCGCAATGAGTCCTGCAATGTGCGCAATATCAAACATAGAAATGGCACCGACTTTCTTGGCGATGGCTTGAAATTTTTGATAATCAAGTTTGCGTGTGTAAGCTGAAAAACCAGCCAAAATCAATTTTGGCTTGTGCTTGATGGCCAATTTTTCTAATTCAGCATAGTCAATTTCCCCAGCTTTGTTAGTTTTGTAACCAATGAAATTATAGATATGCGCTGAAAGCGTGAGCGGATGCCCATGAGTCAAATGCCCGCCGTGCGAAAGATCCATGCCCAACACAGTGTCGCCTGCCTGCAAAACTGCGTTATAAGCAATCATATTGGCTGGGGCGCCAGAGTGCGGCTGCACATTGACATGCTCGGCGCCAAAAATTTTCTTGGCGCGCTCAATTGCCAAGGTTTCAACTTGATCAGTGAACTCCTGCCCGCCATAGTATCGCTTACCAGGATAGCCCTCGCAGTATTTGTTCGTGAAAACTGAGCCCAGTGCTTCGAGCACGGCTTTGGAAACATAGTTTTCACTGGCAATTAGTTCCATGCCTTCCTGTTGGCGTTTGATTTCACCAGTGATTGCATCAAATATTTGCTTGTCTTGTTTTTTCAAATTATCGTATGACATGAAATAATTTTGAATTTTGAATTTTGAATTTTGAATGAATTTCCAATGTTTTAATGTTTCAAACATTTAATAATTCAAACTTGATTCGAAATTCAAAATTCCTGATTCGAAATTTATTTATTCTTTAAATATTTTCTCTTGTTATTCTAATGTTTCTGACTTGAACCGCAATGACTATTTAAGCTCTTTCAAATATTCTTTTAAAGCTAATTTATAACTCCGCATCGGATTAAGCCGTGTGTTGATGAGGGTGGAAACATAAGGCCGTTGGGCAGGTCTCGGAAACTCCTCACTACCAACAGGCACAACTTTGGTCTTAATTTTTGCTTGTCGATATAATTCTACAACTGCTTCATACCAAGTGCAAGCACCTTCATTAAACACATGATAAATTCCAAAAGACTTGTTGGCTTCCACGATTTCCTTGGTTTTTTTGGCCAAATCTGGGGCATAAGTAAAGCAACTTGTTTCTTCGTCTACTGCTTTTACTTCTTTATTTTCTTTGCCAACTTTTAGCATCACTTCAAAAAAACTTTTTTTGGCATTTTTAGCTTTGGCAGGTTTGCCAAAAAGTTTTGAAAGTCTGACGATGTAATATTTCTCACCAAATTTTTGCACAGTTTGTTCGCCCAGCAATTTGCTCTGGCCATATTTTTGCACTGGTTCAGGGATGGCATTTTCATCAAAACCAAGTTGACCTGCAAACCCCTCATGCAAATTGCAACTGCTGCAAGCCCCTCCGCAACCCATTGGCTCTGGCAATTCTGGCATGCCCGAAAAAACATAATCCGTGGAATAGTGCACCAAAGTTGCATCCAATTTTTTGGCAATCTTGGCCAAATATCCGGGAGCTTTGCCGTTGATTTTTTTGGCTTTTTCAAATTCTTTCTTGTCTTCTTCGCACAAATCCACCGCGTTGTAAGCAGCCGCGTTGATGATCAAGCTTGGTGCTAGTTTGGTGATTTTTTCTTTGACTTGAACCTCATCGGTGATGTCAATTTTGTCAAAATCCCAAGCGATCACCTTGTAGTCTTTGTCAGCCTTAAAAAGACCGACCAATTCTTGTCCCAACATTCCCTTGGCCCCAATAATCAAAACTTTTTGCATATG